>NZ_JCBATA010000053.1:0-56961 GCF_059816245.1 Frankia sp. RB5 | reverse complement strand
AGGAACCACTGACGGGCGGTCGAGTACCCGACCCCGTTCGCCGCAGCCCACTCCTTGAGATTCACCCCACCATTATACAGCGCTCACTGGCGCTAACCGGCGGCCAGTCGGCAGCAGAATTCAACCCCCTGTGACGGGACGGCCAGCCCACCATCCCGCGACGCACCGGCCCGCGGGCCGCGCGGGGTCAGGCGGACGGGGGTGGGCCAGGGTCGTCGGTGCCGGTGAGGCTCTCCGGCAGCCAGATGTCGATCACCGCCATGTCGGCGAGGGACGGGTGGCAGTGCAGGCCGCCACCGAGGGCCGCGAGCCGACGGGCGTCGTCCGCGAGCGCGATCCGCAGCCGCGGCACGCTGCCCGCCGGGTCGCTGACCCGCACCGCGAGCCGGCCGGCGGTCCGGCTGAAGTGGACGAGCAGCGCGTCGTCGGCGGACGCCGGCAGCGCCGCGAGCGCCGCCGCCGCCGCGTGGTAGACACCGGACTCGATCTCCCAGCCGACCCGCCGCCCGAGATCGCCGGTGCAGCGGATCCGCCGGGGCAGGGCAGCGGCCAGTTCGCCCAGCGCGGCAGCGGTGCCCCGCGCGCGCAGTGTCGACGGATGCACTCCCCGCACCACGGCCCGAAAGGTGTCGAGGAGATCGTCGACGGCCGACCGTAGCGCGCCCAGCGCCGCCGGGGCGCGGGAAGGGTCGTCGCGCACGGCGGCGGCGAAGTCCCGGCGGCGCTCCGCCACCTCCGCCAGGTGGCGGTTGGCCCCGGTCAGCACCCACGTGGCCAGGCGGCGCCGCTCCGCCTCCAGGGCCGCGCCGAGATCCGCCTCGATGCGCCTCGCCCGCACCTGCAGGTCCTCGGCGTGGCGCGCCCGGACGCGAAGGGTCTCCTGCGCCGTGACCTCGTGCAGAAGCAGCGCCACGATGTCCGCGGTCTCGCGCAGTGCCGAGGTGGGAACAGCCGGCGGCGGCGCGCCCGGACGGTCGGTGACGACCAGCACGGCGATCTCCCGCTGGCCGTCGTGCACCGGCATCATCGCCCGTGCACCCGGCCAGGCGGGCGGGTCGTCCCGGGCCAGCGGGCTCCGAGGTGCTGGCGGCGCCGTCGGTGGCGCCGGGCGATCGGGCTCGGGCAGCCACAGGTGTGCCTGCCCGGTGCCGGTCGCCAGGGTCAGGTTGCGCAGCAACGGCGCCACGCGCTGCCCGAACGTGGCCCACGCCGGCAGCGCCGCGATGTCCTGCGCCAACACCTGCCACGGTGGCCGGAAGGCGGCCGGACCCGGCGGCGCAAGCCGCGCCGCCGCCGTGGCCACCGACGCCTGCGGCTGGTGGCCGACCGATGCGATCCCGCGGTCAGCCACCGGTGCGGACGGCGTCCAGGTAGCGCAGGACCGCCAGCACACGGCGGTGATGCGCGGTGGAGTCCACGGGCAGGTCGAGTTTGGCGAAGATGCTCGCGCTGTACTTCTCGACCGACTTGGCGGACACGTACAGCGCCGCGGCGATGCCGTTGTTGGAGCGCCCCTCCGCCATCAGGCGCAGCACCTCCGACTCGCGCGGGCTGAGGGAGGCAAGCGGCCCGCCGGCGACGGCCGGCCGCTCGACGAGACGGCGTGCCAGCACCGGCTCGATGACGATCTCGCCGGCCTCGATGCGGTCGAGGGTATCGGTGAGCACCCGCACCCCGGCGATGCGTTCCTTGAGCCGATAGCCGATCCGTTCGGTGCCGATCTCCAGAAAGCGCAGGAGATAGAGCGTCTCGGCGTAGTGCGACAGCAGCAGCAGGCCGATCCCGGGATGACGGTCGCGCACCCGCGCCGCCGTGCTCAGCCCGCCCTCCGGGCCCGGCGGCATCCGGATGTCGAGGACGACGACGTCCACGGGTTCGACGGCGAGCAGATCGAGCAGGGCGTCACCGTCACCGACACAGCCGACGACCTGATGGCCCGCGGTCGACAGCAGCAGCACCAGGCCCTCACGGAACAGGGCGGCGTCGTCGGCGACCGCTACCCGCATGGGAGACGGCCCACCGACCCGACGCACCATCCGTTCACGGCGCAATCGTTGCACGCCAAAGCAGGCCGCGCCCGCTTTCCGCGCAGGCTCGGCCGGGCCGCTCAGGAGGCGGCGGAACGCGGATGAACCAGGCCGAATCGGCCCTGGGCGGTCACCGCGAGCAGGGTCGCCGGAACCGCCGAAGCCTCGCCGGAAATGCGTTTCTCCAGGTCGTCCGGCATTTCCCCGGCCGACCACGCAAAAATGCCTCGATCATCATCCGGCCGACCGCCGGAATCATTCACGCCGTCGACCGGATCATCACGGACGACGGCCGCGCCAACTGTCATCTCCTGTTCATCCTCATGCCACGCGCCGGCTGCCGGCGGGGGCGGGGGCGGGGGCGGGGAAAGGATGCACTGGGGCGCGGGGATGACCCAGTGGACGCGCCGCGCCCACTCCTCGGACGCGCCGGCGGGCAGCACCACCGTGAGCCGGGCCCGCAACGCGGCGGGCAGGGCGTCGGCGAGCCGGCCCACCAGCGCGAGCACGCCAGCCGGTAGCAGCTGCGGCGCGGCGCCGAGAAACAGGTCGAACCGGGCGGGGTCATGCGGGGTCACGTCCGCGACGCGGTCAGCCTCGTGCCCAGCGGTCCCGGCGGTGTCGGTCCCGGCGGTGTCGGAACCGGCGGTGTCGGAACCGGCGGTGTCGGCGGCGCGCAGCACGAGTCCGCTGGGGACGACCCGCAGCGACCAGCCGCCGCCGAGGTCATACCGGCCGCCGCCAAGGTCGGGCAGGCCGGACACGGGCGCCTGCCAGCGCACGAGGCGCGCCGGCCCGCCGGGTGGGTGGACGACGCGCTCGGCCAGCGGATGCCATCCTTCGCCGCGGACACGGTCCACCGCGGTGACCCTGGCCACGCCGTCCTGTCCGGCGAGCAGCAGACCGTGCTGGGCCATCACCGGTCGGCCCGCGCGGTCCGCGAGGCGGCGGGCGAGCCCCTGCGGGTCGTCGGTGGGCTCGTCGCCGTGGCAGACCACGATCGGCTCGCCGTGGCCGTCGACAGCGAGCGAGGCCAGCAGCCCGGCAAGCGGCTCGGCCGCCGGCATCGGTTCGCCGACAGCACCGACGATCACCGTGATCGCACCGCCCGGATCGGGCAGGGCGCGCGGTGCCGGATCGTCGGCTGGCGGATCGCCGTGGCCGTCGCCCGCACCGGTCGGCCCACCGGCGGCGCGCACCCACAGCCCGGCACGCACGGACACCACCTGCAGGCCAGCCGGTGCGTGCGTGCCCGCGAGCCGTGCCGGTAATGGTGCTGGGGACTCGGTACGCACCGGGCGCCGGCCCATCCGCATGCTGTGCGCCTTTCCGCCGTTTATCCCCGCGCACCGAGCACGTCCGGGAACGCCCTGGCGGTTCACCCGCCCGGACAGGGCGCGAGGGACCGTCAGACGGACAGGTGGGCGTTCACCGCCCGCGCCCGCGCGGCGAGCTCGGGCAGCTCCACCACGGTGACGCCGGCCGCGGTGAGCAGCTCGACGCCCTGGCAGTCCGCCACGAAGAGGCTGGGCTCGCGCCAGGCGATGACGACCCGGACGATGCCGGCGTCCAGGATCAGGCGGGCGCAGGGCCGGGGCCGGGACCTGCGCTGGGAGCACGGTTCGAGGGTGCTGTAGAGCGTCGCGGTGGCCAGGCGGGGATCGCCGGGCGCCAGTTTCGCGAGCGCGGACTCCTCCGCGTGTACCGCCGCGTCGACCTCGCGGGAGAATCCGGACGCGATCTCCTGCCCGTCCTCGTCGACGAGGACGGCGCCGACGGAGTACGCGCCGGTGGCCGGCGGGCAGCGACGGGCGAGCTCGAGCGCGCGCTCCATCCACCGATGATCGTCAAGCTGGGACATGCCGCTCGTCCTTCCCCCAGCGGGTCCGGTGACCGCGGGCCCCGGCAGTCGCGCAGGCGACGCGGTGACGTGGCGTCGCCATGGCCTCGAGTCTGCCATCCCGCAGCGGCCCGTCCGGAGGCGGCGACCGCCCGTCAGGACACCGGTTCGTGGGCCCGGTCGCCGGGCAGCGGGTCACCGTCCGGTCCCAGCGAGATCTCGTCGGGGGCGGACAGGCTCAGCACCGCGTGCACGACGGCCGGGGACGCCGTCAGGGCGGCCTCGACGCCACGCAGGCGGATCGCGACGTCCGGCTCGATCTCGTCTCCGACGAGATCGACGTCTCCGACCACGGTCACCATCCGCGGGCCCACCACCTCGACGCGCAGCCGGGTGACCCGGTCGACGTCCGGGAGCGCGAGCAGCGCGCGGATTGTCGCCGTCCGCACCCGCGGGTCGGCCTCCTGCCCGACGAGGAACCGCCGGTTGCGCCCGATCAGCACCAGCGCCACCGCGCCGAGCAGCACGCCCACCAGGATCGATCCCAGCGCGTCGAACGCCGCGATCCCGGTGGCCTGGTGCAGCCCGAGGCCGAGGGCGGCGAGCAGCACTCCGGCGAGGGCGGCCGAGTCCTCGGCGAACACCGCGCGCAGCGTCGGGTCCGAGGTGAGCAGGACATGCTCGATGACGTCGCGGTCCATCGACGCGGCCTCGCGGCGGGCCTGGCGCGCGGACTGCAGGAACGAGACGCCCTCCAGCACGAACGACACCGCGAGCACGATGTAGCCGACCAGGTACTCGCCGCCGGACTCCCCCGCGAGCAGCTCCTGCACGCCGTGGGTGATCGACACCGCGCCGCCGGCGACGAACAGCCCCATCGCGGCGAACAGCGCCCACACGTACGCCTCCCGCCCGAAGCCCTGCGGATGGTCCGGCTCCGGCGGGCGGCGGCTGCGCCGGTTGGCGAGCACCAGGAACACCTCGTTGCCGGTGTCCGCCCAGGAGTGGGCCGCCTCCGCCACCATCGACGCGGAGCCGGTCAGCATCGCCGCCACCGACTTCGCCGCGGCGATCACCAGGTTGGCGAGGAAGGCGATCGCCACGGTCAGCGTGCTCTCGGCCGCGCCGGCACCGCCATCCTGCTGCAGCGGGATAGCCTCGCGTGCCTCCGCCGGCAGGTCGGCGGTTTCGACGGCGGGCTCCGCGGGGGGTTCGACGGCGGACGGCGGCGGGCTCGTGGGAGCGGGTACGCGAGGGCGGGACGCGGCGACGGGGCCTTCGGGGACGACGGGGCCTTCGGGGGCCCCAGGGTCGACGGGACGGGGGCGGGACGCGTCAGCGGGATCAGCGGGCATGTCCCTGTGCATCACCGCGCGGCCCCGGGTCCCAAACCGGCCAGGGCCCGCGCGGCGGGGGCCTACCCGGCCGTACCACCGCCGGCGTCGAAGGCCGAGGCGGAGGAGGCGGCGGCCTCGCCGCGGATCTGCGTGCCGTGTTCGTCGAGCCGCGGCGGATACGAGCGGACGGTCACCGGCGTCCGCGACAGTTGCAGGGGGGCGACGACCACCGGCACCTCGCCCGCGGTCGGATGCGCCACGTCGGCGAGGTAGCCGTTGGCCCGCCACTCCTCGGAGGCCAGCGCCTCGCCGAGCGTCTCGACGCGGCACGTCGGCACGCCCGCCGCCCGGATCACGCCCACCCAGTGGTCGGCGTCGCGGGTCGAGAACACCGCCTGCAGCGTGGCCTCGCCCTCGCCACGGTGGCGGGCCCGGCCCTCGTTGCTGGCGAAACGCGGGTCGAGCCGGTCCGGGTCCAGCCCGATGGCCACGCACAGCCGCGACCACAGCGAGTCGTTCGCGGCGGCGACGATGAAGTACGCCTCGTCGCGTCCCTGGAAGGCCTGGTAGGGGGCGATGGTGCTGTGCGCGCTGCCGCAGCGGCGAAACGGCGTGCCGAACGCGGCGCTGACCGTGTAGGGGGCCAGCAGCGACAGCGCCGACCCGACGAGCGACACCGTCAGGTGCTGGCCCTCGCCGGTGCGCTCGGCGTGGCGCAGCGCGGCGAGGATCCCCAGCGCCGCGTAGATGCCGGTGGCGAGGTCGGCGACCGGCGCCCCGGAGCGCGCCGGGGGGCCGTCGGCCTCGCCCGTGATGTCCATCAGCCCGCCGACCGCCTGCGCGAGCAGGTCGTAGCCGGGCAGCGCCGCCGACGGGCCGACCCGGCCGTACCCCTTGACCGAGCAGTAGACGAGCGCGGGATGGCGGGCGTGGACCGCGTCGAAGCCGAGCCCGAGTTTGTCCGCCCGCCCCGGGCGGAAGGACTCGACGAACACGTCGGCGCGGGCGAGCAGCCCGTCGAGGACACCCCTGTCGTCCGGGTCGGCCAGGTCCAGCGCGATGGACCGCTTGTTCTTGTTGATGCCGAGGTAGTAGCCGCTCTCGCCGCCGCGGTAGTTGACGTCGAGGCGGCGCGAGTCGTCGCCGCGGCCGGGCCGCTCGACCTTGATGACGTCGGCGCCGAGGTCGGCGAGCAGCATCGTCCCGAACGGTCCGGCGGCCACGCCGGAGGTGTCGACGATCCGCACACCCGACAGCGCCCCGGACGGCAGCGGCCCGGACGGCAGCGGCCCGGACGCGAACGCGGGCAGGTCGGTCATCTGGGCTCCTCGGGGCGTGGGAGGTGGCGGCCGGCGGGCCGCCCGGCGTCAGCGCCGTCGCCGGGACCCTGCCCACACTGCCGGTTTCCGCCGCCGGCCGCGACGGATTCGCCGCGACCGACGTGGAAGGCGTGTTCGGTCGCGATCCAGGAGTGGTTCCGCCGCTGGCGTCGCCCCGCCTTCCCACCGAGGGGAAGCGTGTGCGGGGCGAGCGGCACCGTGTCGCGCCTGATAACGATGACGGCGCCCGGCAGGTCAGCCCGACGGTGGCGCGGGCGCCTGGTAGGGGCGCTGGGTCACCCGTCCGGCGGCGTCGACCGTGTAGATCGGGCCGGTGCCGAACAGGTTGTGCCCGTCGTTGACGGCGATCCGCATCCCGGTCAGGCCGGAGTAGTCCGTCGCGCTGTACCGCGGCGGGCTCAGCCAGGGGCCGACAAAGGAGTTCGCCTTCGCCGTCAGGGTGGAGATCAGGTTCTCCCGGGTCGGATGCGGGCCGGCGGCGTCGAGCAGGTCGACCATCATCACCGCCTGGGCCATGGCCTGCTCGGTGACGGTGGTCAGCGCCACGCCGTGGCCGTACTTCGCGAGGATCGAGGTGAAGAAGGCGTTCCACGGGCTGGTGGTCTCGCCGGCGGCGGGCATGAACGTCTCCGTCACCACCCCGCGCAGGTGGGCGGCGGCGCCGCCGGGGGCCTTCGCCAGCAGCGGGGTGAGGCCGCTGGGGCTGGAGCCGCCGGTGGAGACGACCCAGGTGGGGTGGTAGCCGATCTGGTCGGCGGCGAGCAGCGCCGCGGCCGTCCCCGCCGCGATGCTGGTCAGCATCACCACCGAGGCGCCGGCCGCCTTGAGGGCGGCGACCTGGTTGCCGAGCCCCGAGGGCAGCGACGACACGCTGTAGGTCTGCCGGGAGACGACGCGCGCCCTGTCGAGCACCTGGTCCGCGCCCTGCACGCCGCCCATCCCGTAGCTGTCGGCCTGGCTGAGGTACCCGACCTTGGCGGTGGGATAGGTCTGCTTCACGTAGGTGGCGAGCGCCTCGCCCTCGGCCCGCAACGGCGGCAGCCAGCCGACGGACCACGGGTTCTTCGCCGGCTCGTAGAAGCAGGTGCAGCCGGAGGTGACGAACAGCTGCGGCACCTTGCGGCTGTTCAGGAACGGCTGCACCGCCTGCGACGTCGCCGTCCCCACCGAGGCGAACACGGCCAGCACGTTGTCGCGCAGCACGAGCTGACGGGTCAGGGTCGCGGTGTTCGTCGGGTTGTACTGGTCGTCCTTCACCAGTAACCGGATCCTGCGCCCGGGACGCCGTAGGGCAGCGCGCCGCAGGGGGTGTCCGCATACGATCCGACGCCCCAGTCGTCGAGCAGGGTGCGCGCGTGGCGGAGGCGGTCGGCGCGGCCTCGCGCGGCCCCGGGCAGGCCCAGGATCGCACTCGGCCAGCCCACCTGGCGGGTGCCTGTGCCGCCGATCGCGACGTTCTGCGCGGGGGTGAGTTCCGGCCACAGGCCGAGGCCCTGCTGGGTGCGGACGATGCCCAGGTCACGAAGATGGTGCGGTCGGACGCCGAGCACGTCATGGCCATTCCAGCGGACGGATCCCGACGAGACGCGAACGAAGTTGCAGATCGCGTTGAAGACCGTGGTCTTGCCGGCGCCGTTCGGGCCGATGAGACCGGCGACCTCCCCCGGCCCGACCGAGAACGTGGCGTTGCTTACCGCACGGAGCGAGCCGAACGCCACGGACACGCCGTACACGTGTAACCCAGCTTCGTCTCCCCGGCCGGACGGCGCATCCCCTGGCATCCCCGGTTCCTCTCTCCCTGTCACCGCCGCCGGCACCGGTTCACCTGCGGAAATGGCGCCGAAGCGGCCGCAGAGGCGGTGAGCGAGGAGATTACCCGGCGAAAAGATGACGGGTAAAGTAGTTCGATGGAGCTAAACTTGATGGCCTTTCGCCAGCCATCCCGGAGGCTCTGGCGCGACGACCCCTTATTCCGCTCCGGCCGGCTCGGTCACCTTTCCACCATTCCTTTTCCGAGTCACCCGGCCCGTCCATCCGTCGTCGTGACTGGTTCACGGCGGGCGTCGACCTGCTCACCCACCGGATCTCCACCGCAGCCACACGACCACCCAAAGTGGCCATTCCTGGCCTTCTTGTACTAGTGTGCGCGGAGGCACACCAGCTTCGCGCCGCTCATCCCACCGCGGCCCGCCGCCGGCAGGACGGAGCGCATCCATGACGGTCGCGACCCGTCCCCACCTCCCCACGCCCGAACCGAGGCGTCATGCTGGATCTTGAAGCGTCGGACCCCGCCGCCGTCGGCCCCTACGCCCTGCGGGCTCGCCTCGGCGAGGGTGGGATGGGCCGGGTGTATCTGGCGTACTCGCCGTCCGGGCGGCTGCTCGCCGTCAAGCTGATCCGCGCGGAGCTGGCCGGCGACGCCACCTTCCGGGACCGGTTCCGCCGGGAGGTCGCCGCCGCGCGCCTGGTCAGCGGGGCGTTCACCGCGCCCGTCGTGGACGCCGACCCCAACGCCCCCGTCCCCTGGCTGGCCACCCAGTACGTCGCCGGGCCGTCCCTGCACGAGGCGGTCGCCCAGGCCGGCCCGTTCGCCGAGCCGGTGCTGCGCCGCCTCGCCGCCGGGATCCTGGAGGCGATCATCGCCGTGCACCGGGTCGGCATCGTGCACCGCGACCTCAAGCCCAGCAACGTCCTGCTCGCCGCCGACGGCCCGCGCCTGATCGACTTCGGCATCGCCCGCGCCACCGACCACACCGAACTCACCCGCTCCGGCGACATCGTCGGCACCGCCGCGTACATGTCCCCCGAGCAGGCCGGCGGCCTGGAGGCCGGCCCCGCCGCGGACGTGTTCGCCGCCGCCGCCGTCCTGGTCTTCGCCGCGACGGGACGCGGCCCGTTCGGCCGGGGCGCTCCCGCCGCCGTGCTCTTCCGCGTCGTGCACGGCGAACCCGACCTGACCGGCGTCCCGCCGTCGTTGCACGACACGCTGCGTTCCTGCCTGGCGAAGGACCCGGCCAACCGTCCCGGCCCCGAGGCACTGCTCGGCTGGTTCGCCGACGGCGTCCAGGTCGCCGGCCCCACCTGGCCGTCCGCCGTCACCCGCCTGCTCGACCAGCGCGCCGCCGAACTCGCCACCCCCGCCTCGCCACGCTCCGCCACCCCCGCCGCACCCCCGACACCCAGCCCGTTCCCGGCGCCGACACCCAGCCCGTTCCCGGGTCCGTCGCCCAGCCCGTTCCCGGGTCCGTCGCCCAGCCAGCCGTCCGTGCCAGCGCCCGGCCCGACCCCGCCGGCACCCGAGGACGCACCGCCCACCCGCCTCACTCCGCCTGGCCGGACCGCACCGCCCAGACCGCCCCTCGCCCCCACCCGCGTCGCGCCTCCCACCTGGGCACCGCAGCCGACGCCCGCCCGCGGGCCGGCCCTGGGCACCGACCCCTCGACACCGGCGTCCGACCTCCCGGCACCGCCACAGACGCCACCGAAAACACCGCCGCCGGACCCTCCGCCTCCGACGCCACCGCCGCAGACTCCACCGCCGTTCGCGCCCGAGTGGACCCCGGATCCGGCGGCGGGATCGCCCGTCGGCGCGCCACGACCGACGGCGCCCGGCCCGGTGGTCTTTCCCGGCCGATGGAGATGGTTCCTGGCGACTGGCGGCGCGCTGCTCGCCGTCGTCCTGGTCCTGGCCTTCGCGGCGGCCGGGCTGATCTCCGATGCCGTGTCCGCCGACGCCACCATGGCGCCGTCCAGTCGCCTCAACCGGTGCTTCTGGGCCGGCGGGCTCCTCGTCGTCGCGCTGTACCTGCTGCCCGCGGCCCGGTGGCGGCTGCGCTACGCCCGCCGGCGCCCCGCCCTGTCGATCAGCCCGCACGGTCTGCACGCCGAGGTCGGCGGCGTCTCCTACGACATCGGCTGGCCCTATGTCGCCCGCGCCGACGTGATCTGCATCGGCCGCCACCAGGCGCTCGCCGTCTGGCCGGCCACACCGGGCACCACCTGGGTCGCCTCCTACGGCCGCCGCGCCCGCCGGCGCCCGCGCGGCCGCTACCGGGCCGGCTGGCACAACTCCCTGCTCGGCTGCGACGTGCTCCTGGACATCGGCCTCCTGCGCGGCCATCCCGCCCGCGAGGTCGCCACCGCCCTCGGCGCCGTTCCCCGCCCCTCCCCCACCGTCCCCCCGCCCGGCGACTACGCCCGGCCTCCGCACACGTTCGGCCGCGGTGGCCGATGGTGACGCCATCTCCCGCTGCTCAGTTGAAGCGTTCGCGGCGCCACCTCGTCCCGGCGCGCCCCGCCGACCGGATCCGCAACTGGTCCACCGATCCGAGCCGAAAGGATGTTCTTTGACGACCACCGGCGGCATCGTTCCCGACGAGCTTCGCGACCTGCTGGAACGTCCACTGTTCGCGAACCTCGCGACCGTCCGCGAGGACGGCAGCCCGCAGGTCAATCCGATGTGGTTCGAATGGGACGGCGAGTTCATCCGCTTCACCCACACGAACTTCCGCCGCAAGTTCCGGAACATCACGGCGAACCCGGCGGTCGCGATCTCCATCATCGATCCCACCGACCCGTACCGGTATGTCGAGGTGCGCGGAGTCGTCGAGCGTGTCGACCCGGATCCCACCGGCGCCTTCTTCGTCCGGCTGAACAAGCGTTACAGCGGCCCGTTCGGCCCGAGCCACCCGACGGACGCCGCCGACCGCGTCATCCTCGCCGTCCGCCCCACCGCCATCGGCAGGCGCTGAGCCTTCCATACTTCCTGGTTCTTTCGAATCTCGCGCCGCAGAGCCTCGTTCGGCTCGCAGATTCCCACTTTCACGATCACCCCCGCCGGCGGATCACGCAATCAAAAAGATCAGTAGTCACCCGAGTAATACAGGACATCTCGGTAGTCCTTCCTGGCACGGTGGCGGCGCGGGCGTTGAGGGCGTGGGCGGTGGCCGCGTAGCGGCGGCGGAACTCCTCGACTGTCCAGCCCTGCTGTCGGACCAGGCGCGCGAGCAACGTTCGAGGTCGGCGGAGGGCGACGACGTCCGTCCGTGAGCGCGTTCCGGACGCGGGCGGGCAGGTCTCGCCCCGGCGTCAGTCCACGGACTCGCACCTGTGCGGCGACCGCGGCCACGGGGCCGGCTGCGTCCCAGCGGTGACGCGCGGCGCGCACGACCTCGGCGAACGACGCCCGGTCCAGCTCCACCAGCGCGGCAGCGCCGCGCTGCAGACGGGTACGCGATATGTCCCGAGCCCACCACGGCGCTGCCGCGCGCCCAAGCGGCCCGGCGGGGCCTGTCTCAGTCGAAGATCTTGTGGGTGCCGACTCGGATCCACACGATATGCGGACCGGTATGCCCCTCCGGCGGCGTGCCATACGCCCACAGCGCGCGCCCATCCGGTCCCCAGCTCAGCTCGTAGATGCCCCGCGAGTTGAACCTCTTGATTCGCAGAGAGGGATGGAAGGTTCCCGTCTCCAGTCCAGCGAGGAACAGGGTGCGAGCCCGAATGAACGCCGCGCGTTGCTCGGGGCGCAGACGCCGCCAGTCCGCCCAGAACGCGGCGTCAGGCTCGTAGGTGGGCACACCGTCAGATTATACTGTGGGTGACGGATCAATGACCACGCTGCCCATGCCGTCCTGTGGATAGCCTCGGGGTCAGCCCGCCTCGGCCTGGTCATAGGGCATCCCAGACAGCAAGCGCGTGAAGGTCTCCTCGTCACACACGACGCTTCGTCCGGCGCGGTAGTCCGCTAGACCAGCCTCGGCCGCGCGCACCCATCCCTCGGGCGGGTCTTCGTCGACGATCTCGACGCCGCCCAGTTCCTCGTCGGGGTCGAGCACCCTGATTTCGCGCAGGGGCAGGTCGTGCGGCTCGCTCACCAGTACCCCTCTCGATCGTCGTGCCCGCGCCAACCCGTGCTAGCCAGACACGGCAACGATAGCGCAGTCACCTAACCTCGGCATGGGCCCTGACCCGACTGCGATGGTCATCGTGACCTTCCGTAGCAATCCGTGCCGTTGCCGTCGGATCATCTCAGACGTCCCGTACGCGAGGGTGGACGTATGTCCTGTCCTGCGTGCCGTCACGCCGCCGCCGGCTACGGGCGTGCGGCATCGGGCCAGAGCGCAGCTGTCCCCGCCGCGCCCCTGGCGAGAAGCGCGTCCAGGCGGGCTCGCAGCGCCGGTGTCGACGTGACTCACAGGCCGGGCAGGTCCAGCAGGGCCTCTTCCATGACCGCCAGCTCAAACGCGCGCTCGACCTTCTGCGGCTCGCCAGCCCCGCCCCGCGTGTAACCCAGGTGGGGCGGGAGTGAACGGTGGGGGCGTCGGCGGACGTGCGGGCTTTGCGGGGGTTCGCACGGCAGTGCCGACAACAAGGAGACGTTCGAAGAATGCGGAAGATCTTCTCGCTGCGCCGCAGTGTCGTCCTCGCGATCCTGGGGCTGCTCGTCGCCCTGGTCCTGCCGGCCACGGCGGCCTCCGCCTCCACTCCGGGGAAGCTCACGCTGTGTTCCAACGGCGGGTTCGACTCGTACGCGGAGTTCCCTGGCCGGGGAGGATTCTCCACGTACATCATCCCGGCCGGCACCTGCCATACCACGAATCTCGGTGGCTCGGTCAACGAGCAAGTGAACGTGCACAAGGGTAATGGCGCCTACATCGGCTCGACCATCTACAACGGGTCGGTCGGTCTGGTCATCGTCACGATTTCGGGTCCCAGCTTCTACGCATACGTGCCCTGACCGGGACGCGTTGACCTGATCCTCGCGAGGGCGTCCGGAGCAGTTCGCCGGGCGCCCTCGTGGCATCGCCGCCGATCCGGTCATTCCACGAGCTGGTTGTCGGGGATCTACCGGACGTCGCGGGCGGCGTCGGGCGGGGTGCGCAGGGCGGCGGGGGCGACGACCTCGTCGAGGAGCCAGACGGGGGTGTCGGGGGCGGCGGGGTCGCGGCCGAACCAGGTGGGCGGGCTCGCCGTCCGGTCCAGCAGGGCCTCCGCCTCGGGAGGGAGCCACAGGTGCTCGGCGGCGCCGTTCTCCCCGACCCGCTGCGCGGTGATCGAGGTGACGGCCGTGCGGACCGGCGCGACGGACGCCAGGAAGCGCAGCAGCCCGATCCACACCGCGTCCGGATCCGGCAGCGCGGCGACGACCGGCTCCACCGCGGACAGGTAGAGGTTGCCCTCCCGGGCCACGAGCTGCCAGATCAGGAAGGTCGCGAGGCCCATCACGCGTTCGAGCACCTCGTCGCGGCCCGCGGGGCGGCCCTCGACGGGGATGAAGCTGTCGCCGGTGAGCCGGATGTCGGCGTACTCCTTGCTCCGGGGCACCCAGGTGACCTCGTTGGCGGGCACGACGGCGCCGGCGGTGGGCACGAGGTCGTCGCGGGTGATGCCGAGCAGGTCGAGGGCGTGGTGGTGGACCCGTCCGGTGCGGTGCGGGGCGAGGTGGCGCAGTCCGTGGTGGGACTGGCCGACATAGGGCCGGGTCATCGCCTCGAAACCACCGGCGATGACCCGCTGGTGCCGGAAGTAGTTGACGCGCGCGCATTCCATCCACAGCCGCAGCGCCGGATGGCGGGCGGGGCCGAGGATCACGTCGTTGCTGACGCCGTTCGGCAGCACGTTCAGCGTGAACCCGACGGTTGACGCCGCGACCGCCGCGAACAGCTCCGGCAGCGACGCGGGCGCCAGGCCGGAGGGATCGGGGCCGGCGTCAGGGCCGGCGTCGAAGCGGATGTCGCCGTCGATGTAGAGGCCGCCGAAGGTGTGGACGAGCTCGACGCGCAGATGATCGGTGGCGCTGGTGTAGCCGCGGGGGCGCTGCTTGGTCATCTCCAGCACGTACTGCGGGTGCAGGTAGAGCGGATGCCCAGCGTGGAAGACCTCGTGCACGTTGACCAGGGCCACCCCGGTGTCTCGCGCCCACAGGACGACCTGGCGGGCATCGCCGAGCGGGTCGTCGACGCCGGGCGGCGGCGCGTCGGGATCCGCGAGCACGGCGGCGGCACGCGCACGGGGGATGTCCGTCCACAGCACGACGGTCGCTTCAGGGAAACGGCGCACGGCGGCGGCGTAATGGTCCCGGAACTTCGTGACCTCCGGCATCGGCTGGCCGACCCAGATGCCGTGCACCACGAACGGGATCTCCGCCGTCTCCGGCAGCGCGGGCGCCGAGGCGGGCCCGGGACTCGCCTGCGGGTCCGGCTCCAGCTGCGGGTCCGGCGGTGTGGTCTGCGGCGCGGTGGCGGCGGCCTGGGCCCAGTTCCGCGACGACGCGGGGCGGCGGGCGCGGAACACCGTCGCCGCGTCGGCGTCAAGTGCCGCCGGGGTGAGCTCCTCGGCGGTGGGCGCGGCTCGGGTGAGACTCAGCCGGCGCAGCAGCGGACCGACGTGCGCGGGCGGCAGCGCCGCGAGATCGACACCGGCGAGGAACAGCGGCGGTGCCGGCAGGCGGCACAGACCGAACACGTCCGCCCCCAGCCAGCCGGCGAGCGCCCGCTCGGCGGCCGGGGTGTGCAGCCGCGCGTCAAGCAGCCGCCGCAGCCAGGCCAGCAGGTCGGGTGCCGGCACGGGATGACGCCAGGCCGGCGGGGCGAGGTCCGCCGCGCGGCACAGCCGGTCCGCCAGCCGCAGCCCGGCGCGCACGCTCTCCCGCCGCCGCTGACCGGCGTCCGATTCGGTGGGCATGCACCTAATTCCCCCACACAACCGCTGCGTCGCGCACCAGGACCGGCACGCTCCGGACTGATCGGCTCCGGACTGATCCGGTCAGACCACCCGGGAGTGGTCGCCGAGACGATGCCAGGTGCGGTTGTGGTAGACGAGCGGCTCGGACGACGCGGCGTCGGCCGCCGGGTCGCCGGCCGGCGGGGCGCTGGTCCGCAGCGCCTGCACGACGACGACCGTCGAGTCGCCCGCCGACATCCGGTTCACGATGCGGCCGAGGATCCAGGCGTGCGCGTCCGGGAAGTAGGGCTCGCCGGTGTCGAGGCGGGCCCACCGGGAGGTGTCGGCGAAGCGGTCGACGCCGCTGGTCGCGCCGAGTTGCGCGAGGTCAAGCTGGCCCGCGCCGAGCAGATGCACGACGACGGTGGCGGAACCGAGGATGCCCGGCGTCGCCGAGGACGCGCCCGACGCCGAGAAGACCAGCAGCGCGGGTTCGGCGCTGACCGAGAAGACCGACGTCGCCGTCATCCCCACCGGGCCGTCCCCGGGGTCGGCCGTGATGAACGCGACCCCGGCGGGGTGGTTGCGGAACGCGGCCTTGAACTCCGCGGCGCTGACGGACGGCTCGGGCAGGTGACGTGCCACCAGCGGACGCCAGGTCGGCACGTGGTCATCGAGCGGCTCCCTGGCGGTGATCGTGTCGGGCACCGCGGTGTCCTCCCGGCGGGAGTCGGTCGTGAAGCCGTGCATCGGTGCGTCCTCTCCTCGGCGGGGCTGGCTCCACAACAACACGAAACGTGACCTGCACCATGTCGCGGATTGCGACAGAGAGGCGCACGTCACCTTTCCTACCGTCAGTGAGGATTCGGGCGGAGCGCCCGGAAACCCTCGTGGTCGGAGAACCTCACATGGACCAGATCCCGCTAGAGTTCGGCGCGTTCCTCGCGCCGTGGCACCGGGTCGACACCGACACCAACGCCGCCCTCCACCAGGACCTCGACCTGGCGGTGGCGATGGACCGCCTCGGATTCTCCGAGTTCTGGATGGGCGAGCACCACTCGGGCGGCGTCGAGATCGTCGCCGACCCGATGATCTTCCTCGCCGCCGCCTCGCAGCGCACCTCGCGCATCCGGCTGGGTCTCGGGGTGATGTCCCTGCCCTACCACAACCCGTTCCTGCTGGCGGACCGCCTGGTACTGCTCGACCACCTCAGCCGCGGCCGGCTGATGTTCGGCGCGGGCCCGGGACAGCTGGCCGAGGACGCCCGTTACCTCGGCATCGATCCGCTGGAGAACCGCCGCAAGATGGAGCAGTCGCTCGACGTCATCACCCGGCTGCTGCGCGGCGAGACCGTCAGCGAGAAGACCGACTGGTATGACCTGAACGGCGCCTACCTGCAGGTCGCCCCCTATTCGACGATCCACACCGCGGTGACGGCCACGGTGTCGCCGAACGGCCCGAAGCTCGCCGGTCGCCACGGCGCGGGTCTGCTCTCCCTCGCCGCCACCGACCCGGCCGGCGCCGCCGTGCTACGCCAGCACTGGGGCATCGCCGAGGAGATCGCCGCCGAGAACGGCCAGGTCGTGGACCGTCGCCACTGGCGGCTCACCTGCCCGATGCACATCGCCGAGACCGAGGCGAAGGCCCGCGAGAACGCCCGTCACGGCCTGCTGTACCTGATGAACTACCTCTCTCACGTCAGCCCCGGCATGCAGGAGGTTGACGACGTGGACGTCCTCATCGACGGCATCAACACGAGCGGGTTCGGGGTCATCGGGACCCCGGAGATGGCCGTCGAGCAGATCCGGCGTATGCAGGAGAAGTCCGGCGGATTCGGGAAGCTGCTGGTCCTCCACGGCGAGTGGGCCGCCATCGGGCCGAGTATCCGCAGCTTCGAGCTCATCGCCGAGCGGGTCATGCCCGAGTTCAACGGGTCGAAGGCGCGCCGGCAGCGCGGCTACGACGAGACCGTGACCAGCGGCGGGGCGGGCGCGAAGATGACCATGGCTGCCCAGGCCGCGGCGCAGGCACGCTTCGACTCCGAGCGGGCGGCCGCGGCGGCCGGCACCGTGGGATCATGATCCCACGGACTGCTCGTGCGGACGGGGCCGCAGGCTAGAAGGTGTGGCCGGAGAGGTCGAGGCCGAGCGCACGCACCTTGCGGTAGAGGGTCGACCGCGCGATGCCCAGGGCATCCGCGGCCGCCTTCTTGTTGCCGTTCGCGCGCGCCAGCGCCTCCATGAGGGCCTGGGCCTCGACCCGTTCCAGGCCATGCAGCGGCCGGCGGGCGGCCCTGGCCCGAATGACCGCGGGAAGCGCGGCGGCCGTCACCCGTTCCGTCGCCGGCCCGGCGGCCACCGCGCGCACGAGAGCCTCGAGTCCGGCGACGTTCGCCGGCCAGGTCGCCCGGGTGACGATCTGGACCGCCTCCGACGTCCACCGCTGGCGGCGCAGGCCGCCGGTCGCCCGCCAGGTGAGCTCCTCCAGCAACGGCGCGATGTCATCGGTACGGTCCGCGAGGGCGGGGACGTCGACCGTCACGTCGAAAAGGTCCAGCGCCGGCGTCTCGGCGGCGGACGGCTGCTGGGTGCAGGTGGCGACCACCGTGACGCCCCGCTCGCGGGCGAAGTCCAGCGCCCCCGCCAGCACCGGCTGCTCGCCCTCGCCCACGTGCTGGACGTGGCGCAGCAGCACCGCCGCGCGATCGTCGCCGTCGGCCGCGGCGATCGCCGTGCGCAGGCCGGCCGCCCAGCCGCCGGGCGCACCGACCGCACCGGCTCCACCGGCGGGGGTCGCGGCCAGGTCGACCACGCGGAGGTCCGTGATGCCCCGACCCGCGAGCCAGGCCCGGGCGATCACACTCTTGCCGCTGCCCCGCTCCCCGAGCAGGACCACACGGCCCGCCTCGACGCCGGCAAGTCGCCGGCGCAGCGCGGTCCACGCGGCGCTGCGCCCGACCAGGTCCGGCAGGTCCGCGACGGTGCTGGTGGCGGGTAAGGCGTCGACGCCGGCACACGGCGGCGCGGTCGCCCTCGCGCGCAGGCGCACGAGAGCGCCGACGGCGATCCCGCCGTCGACGACGGCCTCCGTGCTCATCGAGACCGCGCTGCCGTCGGACAGGACGAGCCGGTCCGTCCCGGCGCCACCGCCGCCCTGGCGCACCCACCGCCCCGCGCGTTCCCACAGCAGGGCCTGGTCCTGTGGGCCGAGCATCCGCGACGCCTTGGCGTTGGTCACGATGGTGCGCTCGTCCAGGCAGACGACGGCCTGGCCGTTGTCGTGGTTGGCACGCAGGTAGGCGGCCAGCAGCGCCTGCTCGTGCGTGCTCATCGCCCCGGTGAGGTTGCGCTCGATCTCGGCGGCGAGCTCGCAGACCCAGGCGAGCAGCAGGGGCGAGGTCTGGTCGTGGGCGCAGGTCAGGTCGATGGTGCCGATGATCCGCCGGGTCAGCGGATGGCGGATCGGGGCTCCCACACAGGTCAGCTGCAGCGACTCGGCGAAGAAGTGCTCCGGGCCCGCGATGAGCGCCGGCCGGCCGGTCTCCAGGACCATCCCGCCGCTGTTGGTGCCGATGGTGCGCTCGGCGAAGGAAAAGCCGGGAAGCACGTCGTGATGGTCGAGGCGGCGGCGGAAGCCGACGTGCTCGACGTAGCGCAGCAGCAGCCGGCCGGTGTGGTCGGTGAGACAGATACTCGCCGTGGTGTCGGCCAGGTGGTGGCGCCGCGTCTCCGTCACCGCCTGGGTCGCCCGGATGAGCTGCTCGGCCTCGCCCGGCTCGGCGTAGGTCGGGCGAGACCGCTCCGGCTCGAGCCCGTAGCCGAGCGAGCGACGCCAGGAGGCGAGGATGTCGGCGCGGACGCCGGGCAGGCGCTCGACGTCACCGCCGCTGCCCAGAAAACGCTCGCGGCTGCGGTAGACGGCTCGCGCCTGGTCGTCAAGCATCGACTGCGTCCCTCCGGAACATGCCCTCTGAACTGCGACATTGCCATGATGTGAACCTACTGACATTGTGTCAAGAAGGTCCTGCTGTCGCGAATTGCGACAGTCGCGGGGCACGGTCACTCCCTTAGCCTCAACGGCGCCGCACGCACCGGAACGATCAGGGGAGACACGATGAGCGGACGCGTCGAGGGCAAGGTCGCCTTCATCACCGGAGCCGCCCGCGGGCAGGGCCGCAGCCACGCCGTCCGGCTCGCGCAGGAGGGCGCGGACATCATCGCGATCGATCTCAACGAGGCGATCCCCGGCACCGGCTCGCCCGGTGCGACCGACGAGGACCTCGAGGAGACCGTCGCCGCCGTGCAGGCGCAGGGCAGGCGCATTCTCGCCAGCAGGGCGGACGTCCGCGACTTCGCCGCCATCAGGGCGGCCGTGGACGTGGGCGTGGCCGAGTTGGGGCGCCTCGACATCGTCAGCGCCAACGCCGGTATCGCCTCGCTGCCGCACCTCACGCACGAGCTGGCGGAGGAGACCTGGCAGACGATGATCGACATCAACCTGACCGGCGTCTGGCACACCGCGAAGGCGACGATCCCGCACCTGATCGCCGGGGGCCGGGGAGGCGCGCTGGTGCTCACCAGCTCGGCGGCGGGACTCAAGGCGTACGCGAACATCGCCCACTACGTCTCGGCCAAGCACGGCGTCGTCGGGCTCATGAAGACCCTCGCCGTCGAGCTCGCGCCGCACCTGATCCGGGTCAACAGTCTGCACCCGACGCAGGTGAACACCCCGATGATCCAGAACCCGGCGACCTACGAGCTGTTCACCGGCGACCCGAACGCGACCCGGGAGGACTTCGCGCCGGTGTCGCAGGCGACGAACGCGCTGCCGGTGCCGTGGGTCGAGCCCGAGGACGTCAGCAACGCGCTGCTGTGGCTGGCCTCGGACGAGGCCCGCTACGTCACCGGCGTCGCCCTGCCGATCGACGCCGGCACCGTCCTCAAGTGACCGCTGCGGCCGGGGCGCGCGGGCAGCGGGCGTTCTGATCGCGGTGGGCCTGGCGGTGACGGTTCTGCTGCGCTACACGCCGTTCGCCGCTGGGCGCAGGCGCTCGGGGCCAACGAGAGCGCGGCCTACCTCGCCGGCGTCCCGGTCCGGCGGATCAAGATCGCCGCCGCCGGCGAGGCGGGCGCGGCCATCCAGGCGAGATCGGCGACCGTCACGACGAGCCGGGCGGCGATCGCCTCCGCCTCCAGGCCGGAGTCGAGGGCGCAAGGGCCGCCTCGCCGGCGAGATCAGTGGCGCACCGCTGTCCGAGGAGTCGATCCTCCACGCGATCGCCTGACGGACCCGGCCACCCCAGCCACCCCGTCCGTGGCGGCGCGAGCGAGGACAGGGTGGCCGGGCTCGTCCGCCGGGCTCGGGCTGGCACTACCTGCCGAACCCGCCGATCAGGCGTCGGGCACGGGGCGCAGGGTGTTGCGGTCGGTGTGGGCCACCGGGGCGCCGGGAACCCGCACGTGGGTGATGGTGGTGGTGGAGTCGTAGGACCAGGTGCCGTCGGGGTTCGCGGTGATCGCGACCTCGTAGAGCGTGGTCTTCGCGGCCCGGTCGAGGTACGGGTTGGACAGGATGCCGTAGGTGACGGAGCCGAGCTCGGCGCGCAGGGTGAAGCTGGTCGCGTCGGGCGCGGCGGCACCGCCGGCGATGAGGGTCTGGCCGCGCGGCACCATGAACGAGCGCAGCACGTGGCCGAGCTCGGCGTCCCACAGCCAGTAGCCGACCTCGGTGTGGAACGGGTTCTCCTCGCCGGTGCGCCAGGCGGCCATCCGGTAGTCGAGGCCGTAGAGGTGCTGGGTGCCGTTGTCGACGGGGCCGAACGGCTTGAGGGTGACCCGCTCCCGGTAGGGAGTCGTGACCATCGAGCCCTCGACGTTCCCGAAGGCGACGTCGACGCCCTGCTCACCCTCCCACTCGCCGGCCAGGGCCGCCAGCGGGCCCCACTCGGGCCCAACCTTCTCGGTCAACGCCGAAACCTCCTCGTCAGGTCCTGCTGAGCAGAACTGTGCCACCCGCGGGCCGCGGGTGGGGTCGATACGTGTCTCGCCGAAGCAAGCTCACCGTATGGGTAGGAACCGTATGGGCAGGACATGTCGGACTGGGAAACGGGGAGATCGCGCACCGGTGCCGAGGGAGCGGGTCAGGCCCCGGCACCGGTGCGCCCCGCCACGCGGCTGGGTCAGGCCGGCGTGGCGGGCGTGTGGGGCGCCGCCGCCTCGTGCTCGTAGTTCGCCCAGCGTTCCTCGATGTCCTGCTGGGCGAGTTCGGTCAGGCGGGCGGCGGCGTCGGGGGCGACCGCGCCGAGCCGCGTGAAGCGCGTCTCGGTCGCGGCGAACTCGGCGAACGGCATCGACGGCTTGCGCGAGTCGAGGCTGAACGGCGCCTCGGACCGCGGGTCGTAGCGGTAGAGCGGCCAGTAGCCCGAGCGCACGGCGGCGCGCTGGTGGCTGAGGCCCTCGGTCATGTCGATGCCGTGGGCGATGCAGTGGCTGTAGGCGACGATGAGCGACGGGCCCTCCCAGCTCGCGGCCTCGGTGAACGCGCGCACGGTGTGCCGGTCGTTGGCGCCGAGGGCGACCTGGGCGACGTACACGTCGCCGTAGGCGGCGGCGATGAGGCCGAGGTCCTTCTTGCGGGTGCGCTTGCCGCCGCCGGCGAACTTCGCGACGGCGCCGCGCGGCGTCGACTTGGACGCCTGCCCGCCCGTGTTCGAGTACACCTCGGTGTCGAGGACGAGCACGTTGACGTTGCGCCCGGAGGCGAGCACGTGGTCGAGGCCTCCGAAACCGATGTCGTAGGCCCAGCCGTCGCCGCCGACGATCCACACCGCCCGCTCGACGAGGTCGTCGAGCAGCGGGTCCAGACGCCTGTAGATCCGCGGATCGGCGGTGGCGGCGGTGGCGGCGGTGGCGAGGCGGCGGCGCAACTCGGCGACGCGCTCGCGCTGGGCGGCGATGCCGGCGTCGGTGCTCTGGTCGGCGCCGAGGATGTCGTCGACGAGCTGGTCGCCGGTGAGGGCGGGCGCGACGTCGCGCAGCAGGCGGCGGGCCTCGCGGGCGCGGGCGTCGAGGGCCAGGCGCATGCCCAGGCCGAACTCGGCGTTGTCCTCGAACAGCGAGTTCGCCCAGGCGGGGCCGCGGCCGTCGGGGCCGGTCGTCCACGGCGTCGTCGGCAGGTTCCCGCCGAAGATCGACGAGCAGCCGGTGGCGTTGGCCACCACGATGCGGTCGCCGTAGAGCTGGGTGAGCAGCTTCAGGTAGGGCGACTCGCCGCAGCCGGCGCAGGCCCCGGAGAACTCGAACAGCGGCAGCCGCAGCTGCGAGCCGCGCACGTCGTCGCCGGGCACCAGGGTCGGGTCGAACGCCGGCAGCGTCTCGAAGAACGCCCAGCCGGCGCGTTCCTCCGCCAGGCGCGGCGCGGCGTCGACCATGTCGAGGGCCCTGTGCTCGCGGTCGTCCTTGCTGACGGCCGGGCACACCTTCGCGCACAGGCTGCACCCGGTGCAGTCGTCCGGGGCGACCTGAACGCTCACCCGCAGCCCGGCCAGGTCCTTCTCCTTCGGCTCCCGCGACTTGAAGGTGGCGGGCGCGTCGGCGAGCAGCGCCGGGTCGTAGGCGCTCATTCGGATCGCGGCGTGCGGGCAGACCATCGCGCACTTGCCGCAGTTGATGCACAGCTCGGCGTCCCAGACGGGCAGCTCGCGGGCGATGGCGCGCTTCTCGTAGCGGGCCGTTCCGACCGGGAAGGTCCCGTCGACCGGCAGGGCGCTGACGGGCAGCAGGTCCCCCTCCCCCGCCATGATCCGCGCGGTGACCTCCTTCACGAACACCGGCACGTCCGCGGCGGCGCCCCCGACACCGGCACCGTCGAGCAGGCCTGTCTCTGCGCCGACGGCGACGCCGAGCCGGCGCGCCGGGCGGTGGCCGACCGTCCGCTCACGCAGATCCACCTCGGCGAGCGCGCCGAGGGAGGCGTCGACGGCGGCGTAGTTGCGGGCGAGCACCGCCTCACCGCGCTTGCCCTGGGCGACGCGGATCGCGTCCTTGACCGCCGCCACCGCCTTCGCCGGCTCCAGCAGGCCGGACAGGGCCAGGTAGCAGGTCTGCAGGACGGGGCTGACGATGCCGGGCAGGCCCGCCTCGCGGGCGACCCGGTCGGCGTCGACGACGAACAGCCGCCCGCCGCCGTCGAGCAGATGGCGCTGCGCGTTCGTCGGCAGGTGCGCCCACACCTCGTCCGCGCCGTACGGGCTGTTGATGAGCACGGTGGCGCCGGGCGCGGCGACGGCGAGCACGTCGACCCGCTCCAGCAGCGAGAACTGGTGCACGCCGACGTACTGGGCGTCCCGGATCAGCCAGGGGGCGTCGATGGGCCGCGGGGACAGCCGCAGGTGCGAGACGGTCATCGACCCGGACTTCTTCGAGTCGAAGACGAAGTAGGCCTGGGCGTGCAGGTCGGTGTGGTCGGCGACGATGCCGGCGGTGGCCCGGGTGGCGCCGACGGTGCCGTCGCTGCCCAGGCCGTAGTACACGGCGCGGCGCACGTCGCCGGGCTCGCCGAAGTCGGCGTCGTCGACGGGCGGCAGCGACAGGTGGGTGACGTCGTCGTGGATGCCGACGGTGATCTCGCGGCGCGGCTCATCCCGGGCGAGCTCGGCGAACACCGCCGCGGCCATCTCCGGGGTGAACTCCTTCGACGCGAGCCCGTAGCGACCGCCGATGACCCGCGGCATCGGCGCCGGCCCCGTCCGCTCGGCGAGGGCGGCGAGGACGTCGAGGCGCAGCGGCTCGCCGACGGACCCCGGCTCCTTCGTCCGGTCGAGGACGGCGACGGCGCGCACGGTCGCGGGCATGGCGGCGAGCAGCGCGGCGGTGTCGAACGGCCGGTAGAGACGGATCTGCACACAGCCGACCCGTTCGCCGCGGGCGACGAGCGCGTCGACGGCGTCACGCACCGCGGAGCGCCCCGAACCCATGATGACCACGACCCGCTCGGCCTGCGGATGACCGTGGTACTCGACGATCCGGTAGCGCCGTCCGGTGGCCGCGGCGAGGGAGTCCATCGCCTGCTGGACGAGTGCCGGGACGGCGGCGTGGTAGACGTTGGCGGCCTCGCGGGCCTGGAAGAACGTGTCCGGGTCCTGGGTGGTGCCGCGGATGACGGGATGGTCGGGGTTCAGCGCCCGGCGGCGGTGGGCCTCGATGTGGCCGGCGTCGAACAGGGCATCGAGGGTCGTGTCGTCGATCTCGGTGACCTCGCCGAGCTCGTGCGAGGTGCGGAAGCCGTCGAAGAAGTGCAGGAACGGGACCCGGCTGGCCAGGGTGGCCGCGTGCGCGACGGCGGCGAGGTCGTGCGCCTCCTGCGGGGAGGCGGAGGCGAGCATCGCGAAGCCGGTCGTGCGGGCGGCCATCACGTCGCTGTGGTCACCGAAGATGGACAGCGCGTGGGTGGCGATCGTGCGGGCGGCGACGTGCAGGACCATCGGCGTGAGCTCGCCGGCGATCTTGAACATGTTCGGCAGCATCAGCAGCAGGCCCTGCGACGCGGTGAACGTCGTGGACAGCGCCCCGGCCTGCAGCGCGCCGTGCACGGCGCCGGCCGCGCCGCCCTCGCTCTGCAGCTGCACGACCTCGGGGACGGCGCCCCACAGGTTGGGCCGTCCCTTCGCCGCCCAGGCGTCGGCGAGTTCGCCCATCGCGGACGCCGGGGTGATCGGGTAGATCGCGATCACCTCGCTCGCCCGGTAGGCCACGGACGTTGCGGCCTCGTTCCCATCGATCGTCTTCTGACCCATGCCGTCCAGGGTCGCCTCGCCGATGCGGCGGAGACGAGGGACATCCTTCCCCCGTCGGCGGCCGGAAGAGCCCGGCACGATCGCGCCTCCCGGTTGCACCGGCCGGTAGCGTCGGGTGCGTGAGCCAGGGCGAGTCGGGAAGCGGACGGGATTTCGGCGCCATCCACAGCCACGGGCTGGTGCGCGTCGCGGCGGCGACGCCGCTGGTGGCGACGGCGGATCCGGCGCGCAATGCCGAGGCGACGATCGCGCTGGCCCTGGAGGCGGACGCGGCCGGCGTGGACGTCGTCGTCTACCCGGAGCTGGGCCTGTCCGCCTACGCGCTCGACGATCTGCACCTGCAGGAGGCGCTGCTCGGCGAGGTCGAGCGCGCCGTGGCCACGGTGTGTGAGGCGAGCGCGGAGCTCGGGCCGGTGCTGCTGGTCGGGGCGCCGCTGCGGCGCGGCGGGCGGCTCTACAACACGGCGCTGGTGATCTCGCGCGGGCGGCTGCTCGGCGTCGTACCGAAGACCTACCTGCCGAACTCGCGGGAGTACTACGAGAAGCGCTGGTTCGCCTCGGGCGCGGGCACCGACGGGGGTGAGATCACGGTGGCGGGGCGCACGGCGCCGTTCGGGACGGACCTCGTCTTCGCCGCCTCCGACCTCGCCGATCTGGTCGTCGGGGTGGAGATCTGCGAGGACTACTGGGCGCCGGTGCCGCCGTCGTCGTTCGCGGCGCTGGCCGGGGCGACGCTGCTGGCGAACCTGTCGGCGTCGAACATCGTCGTCGGCAAGGCGGCGGTGCGCGCGTCGCTGTCCGCGGCGCAGTCGGTGCGGGCGATGGCGGCCTACGTGTACTCGGCGGCGGGGACCGGCGAGAGCACGACGGACCTGGCCTGGGACGGGCAGGGCACGATCCACGAGCTCGGGGACCTGCTCGCCGAGTCGGAGCGGTTCGCCGACGGGCCGCAGCTCGTCGTCGCCGACGTCGACCTCGCCCGGGTGCGCCTGGAGCGGATGCGCACGCCGACGTTCGGGGACGCGGCGGTGTTCGCCGGGGAGCCGTCACGGCGTTTTCGCACGGTCCGGTTCGATCACCGGCCGCACCGGCGGGACGTCGGGCTGCGCCGTCACCAGCGGCGGTTCCCGTTCGTGCCGGACACCCCCGAGCGGCTCGACCTCGACTGCTACGAGGCGTTCAACATCCAGGTGCACGGGCTGGTGCGCCGGGTGCGGGCGACCGGCGGCGGCCGGATGGTGATCGGCGTGTCCGGTGGGCTGGACTCGACACACGCGCTGATCGTCGCGGCGAAGGCGTGTGACCTGCTCGGCGTGCCGCGCACGTCGATCCTGGGGTACACGCTGCCCGGCTTCGCGACGTCGGAGGAGACGAAGGCGAACGCGTGGGCGTTGATGCGGGCGCTCGGGGTGACAGCGGCGGAGATCGACATCCGCCCGGCGGCGCGCCAGCTGCTGGGTGACCTCGGGCATCCGGCGGCGGCCGGGGCGGCCCAGTACGACATCACCTACGAGAACGTGCAGGCCGGGCTGCGCACCGACTACCTGTTCCGGCTCGCGAACCTGCAGGGCGGGTTCGTCGTCGGCACCGGCGACCTCAGCGAACTGGCGCTGGGCTGGTGCACGTACGGCGTCGGCGACCAGATGAGCCACTACGCCGTCAACGCCGGCGTCCCGAAGACGCTGATCCAGTACCTGATCCGCTGGACGGTCAGCTCCGGGCAGGTCGACGACGCCACCGGCCGGCTGCTCACCGCGATCCTGGACACCGAGATCTCCCCGGAGCTGGTGCCCGCCGACGCCGAGACCGGCGCGATGCAGAGCACCCAGGACCGGATCGGCCCCTACGAGCTGCACGACTTCTTCCTGTTCCACGTGCTGCGCTACGGGCTGCCGCCGTCGACGGTGGCGTTCCTCGCCTGGCACGCCTGGCGCGACGCGGGCACCGCCGGCTGGCCCGCCGGCTTCCCCGCCGCGGACCGGCACGCCTACGACCTGCCGACGATCGAGCGCTGGCTGCGGGAGTTCCTGGTCCGTTTCTTCGCCGTGTCGCAGTTCAAGCGCTCGGCGCTGCCGAACGGCCCGAAGGTCTCCTTCGGCGGCTCCCTGTCCCCCCGTGGCGACTGGCGAGCCCCCTCCGACGCGAGCGCCGCCGCCTGGCTCGCCGAACTCGACCGCAACGGCCCACGGCGCCAGCGGGGCTAGCGGGGCTCCGGCGGGAGGCCGGGGTGGCGGCGGGCGGCGAGGACCGCGGCGCCGCCGGCCGCGGCGAGAACGGCGGCGACCAGGTAGGCGACGACGAACGGCCCGGCATGCACCGCGTCGCCGACGATCGCCGACAGCAGGCTCATCCCGATCACCGCGCCGATCTGCAGCGAGGTCTGCTGCAGGGAGCTGGCCAGGCCGAAGCTGTCGGCGGGTGCGGCGTTGCCGGTGATGACCAGCAGCGGCGGCTGCGCGTGCCCGAACGCCAGCCCGCTGACGATCAGCCCGGCGATGACGACGCCCAGCAGGTCAAGGCGGGTGCCCAGCGCCAGCAGGACGAGGGCGATCGCGTACCCGGCGCCGGCGACGGCGGCGAGCGTCCGGGCCGACATGACCCCGCCGAGCCGGCTCGCCGACGGCGCGGCCAGCGCGATCGACAGCGTGCGGGCCATCGTCACCACCGACGTCAGCGCCACCGACAGCCCGAACACGCCTTCCAGGAGCAGCGGGGTGACCAGGAAGTTCCCCAGGTGCGCCGCGCCGAAGAGGAACGAACTGGCGCCGGCGGCGCGGATGTCGCGCTCGACGAGCAGCTCGGTGGGGATCACCGGCGTGCGGGTACGCCGCTCGACGAGCATGAGCAGCCACAGCAGCAGCGGGACGGCGACCAGCAGGCCGATGACGATCGGCCGGAACCCCCAGCTGGCGGCCCGGTTGACGCCGAACGTCAACGCGAACGTGGCCGCCGCGAGTACGACGGCGCCGGCGCGGTCCAGGGTGATCCCGCGGTCGCCACTGTCGTGCGGCAGGATCCGCGCCGCCGCGACCAGTGCACCGAGCGCCAGCGCCGCCTGGATGAGGAACAGCGGCCGCCAGCCGATCGAGTCGATCACCAGGCCGCCGACCGCGAGCCCCGTCACCGACGCCCCCGACAGCACCCCCGACGCCATCGCCGAGGGCCGGACCCGCTCCTGCGGCGGGAAGGCGTGGAACAGCATCGCGAACGACGCCGGAATCGTCGCCGCGCCCGCCACCTGCGCCGCCGCCCGGAACGCGATGAGCGAGAGCGGATCCCAGGCCACCGCCGTGGCCACCGAGAACACCACGGCGAGCACCGAGCCGACGAGGAACGTGCGCCGATGGCCGCGGATGTCGCCGACCCGGCCGAGGATCGGCATGGCCACCGCCTGGGCGAGCATCGCCCCGGTCACAGACCAGGCGATGAGGTCGACGCTGCTGTGCAGATCACCCGCCACCGTGCGGATCGACACGGACAGCACCGTCGCCGTGAACGTCGTCGCGAACATCCCCGCCAGGCACACATAGAGGATCAGCCGCCGGTCAGGATCTCCGCCGGCGCGCGGGGACGAATTCCGCGAATATGCCGGATTTTTCGCTTCTGCAGCGGAAACGGCCTGAATCGTCGTCTCTTCGGCCGCGACCACCGGCCGGGGCGCGGGCGGTGGGGTCGGGATGGCTCGCCGCGGGTCCTGGTCCTGCGTGAACACCCGAACTCCCCTCCAGCACCCGCGCCGCAAACCCTCCGATCGTCAACTGTCGGTCCGCGTCAGCGCAACCAGTTGCTCCGTGCTCGTCCCGTTGTTATTGGGTGGCGCTGATCTGTGCCCGCTACATCCCTTTGGAGGCTATTTCGGATAGGCGGCGAAGGCCATGATCCACGTGCCGGGATGGGTGGCGCCGGACTGGTCGAGGACGGGGCCGGCGTCCCAGGTGAGCGGCGTCGAGGTGGTGGTGTCGGGCGGGGTGACGAGGACACGGACCGCGTCGAACGCGCCGTCCGCGCCCGGTGAGACGGTCAGGTAGCGCAGGTTCGCCCGGGTCTGCCCGCCCGGGGCGAGCACGATCCGGCTGGGCCGGACGAGTGGTGAGCGCACCACGTCGTAGGTGGACCCGTCTCGCGCTACCAGCTCGACGCCCGGATACCCGGTGACGGCGCAGCTCCGCGACGACCGGTTCGTGAGGATCACCGGGCGCTCGTGCTGGTCGCCCGTGTTCACGTGGGCCGCCCCGAGCGTCACGGTCAACTCCCCCGCCGCGCATCGCGCCGCCGCCCGTCCGGCCGGCGCCGCCGAGCCTCCGCCGACAGCCGCCGTCACTCCGGTCGCCGTGGCCCCGGTGGCCCCGGGCGCTGTCGTGCTCGGTCCCGGTCCCGCGGGACCCGACCCGCTCACGGTCGCGGCGGTCGAGCCGCCACAGGCAGCAAGCGAAACGCCGAGCAGAACCGCCAGCGGCCCGGCCGCCGCACCGGCGACGGCGGAGCGAAGCGGGAGACGTCGCATCGCGCGTCCTCATCCTCAGGAGCCCGCGATCTCCACGCCACACGCCACCGCCGCCGACCAGCGCGGGCTCCGACCACCCGGCGACGCCACGCAGCGTATGCGCCCCATCAACCTCCGGCAGATCGGAAGCGCGACACCCCCGCGTCACCCGTGTAGTCGGCCAGCCGACGCCGCCGCGGCGCCGCGCGAGCGGTCCCGCCCAGGAAGCTCAGGTCGACTCTGCTCGGCCCTTGGCTACGACGGATTCGTAGTCGGTCAGGATCCGGTCCGTCGGGACGCGCGTCGGGAAACGGACGATCCGTCCGGAGTTCTTTTCAATCACCCGGCCCAGCGAGCCCACAAACGAGTCGCCGAGGTAGCCCGTCTCGTTGATGAGCCACCCCTGCGGGAACTCGATGAGACTCCAGGGCCGCTCCCGGTCGTCGCTGGACCGCCCGAGCAGCGCCGCGGCTATCTCCCGTGCCCTTCTCTCGTCAATCACGCGTCGTCCTCCCGAACCGGCCTGCCGTCGCCGTCAAAAAGGATGGAATAGTAGTGTGCTATCCGTCGATCGGAGAAGCCGGTGATCGCCTCGGTGGGCGGCCACGGTTCAGCCGCCCCCTCCTGCCCGTCGACTGCCAGGACGCGGCCGCCGTCGTTCACCGCGTTGAACCAGTGCGCACCGCCCGTTCTCCAGCGCACGAGTACCAGCGCGGAGCTACCGGGACCGGCATTCTGGAGATCGCGTTCAATACCCGCGGAACTCGTGCGTCGCTCCGTGGATCCGGCCCATTCCCGCATGCGGTCAATGGACTCTCCCTGCACCTCGGGGTCGGCAAGAGCCGCCGCCGTCGACGGCTCGCCTCGCCAGCTCAGCTCGACCGCCCGTGTGCACTCGCCACAGTTGTAGCCACGCCCGTCCGCCTCGGGCTCCGGATTGACCTCTCGAACCCACTCGGCCGGAGCCCGGCGCCCACCCGCTACGTCGGACTTCGGCTCAGGCAGCAGGTACTCCCCCGGATATCGCCGCCAGACGTCATCCATACCCTTCGCAACATGATCGGGGATCACCCGTCCAGCGGGCTTCTCAGACGCATCCTGTTCGGCGGCGCCTTGCCCGGCACGGCGATGCGTTTCGTCGGCTCCGCCGATCCCATCGCCTTTCGCGATGCTTTCTGGGGCTTTGCCCGCTGCGTCACGGTCGAGCGCGTCGGACTTCGCGACGGCGCCGGCGAGTTCGGGGAGCCGTGACACCTGCGACTCAGTCGGCTCGTCCAGGCCATCCAACAGCCGTAGCTTTGCATCAAGCGCACGGGTCCGCGCGATCTCGGGCGGCGGAAGCCCGGACGGGGCATCCCCGCCCTTCGGTACATCAGCGGACATCGGAGCTCACGGAATCAGTATCGTCACCCCGCCCCGGGTAACGCGCAGCAAAACGGGATGGCGACCACAGGCCGTTCTCGTTATCGCGGCTCTCACCTGCCTGTCCGCGCTGTCCCAGGGCACGGCCACCACATATCGGCAGGGCGACGATCTCTTCCGGAGTTCCACCTCTGTGCCCGCACGGACACATTCTCTTCCGCCCGCGCACAGAGGCCGACGCGGAAGCCGACGCGCCGGGCGGGGAGTCAGCGAAGGCGGGAGGCGCGGGCGAGGACGAGGGTGCGGCCGGCGGCGTCGGCGACGACGGCGCGGGCCACGGCGAAGCGTCGGCCGGGGTGCTCGACCTCGGCGGTCGCGGTGAGGGCGGAGCCGTCGCCGGGGATCGAGCGGACGAAGGTGAAGTCGAACGTCTCGCCGTCGACGGCGGCGCCCGCGGGGGTGGGCGAGGCCTCGTCCAGCGCGGCGGACATCGCGCGCTCCGCGAGCATGGCCAGCACGCCGCCCTGGATCTGGCCGCGGGAGTTGATCAGGCTGGGATCGGCCACGGCGGTCAGGGTCGCGGCCGCGGCGCAGACGTCGGCCGTCCGCAGGCGCAGGTACGGGCGCCAGTCCGGCGAGGAGGTGGTGGTGGTCGGGTCGGGCGCGGCGAGGGGCGCGGAGACAGGCGCCGGGCGCGGCGACGGCGGCACGGTGAGCAGCGCGCACTTCGTCGAGACGTACGCGATCACCGCCCCGCCCTCGGCCTCGACCACCTCGCCGCTGGAGATGACGCTGCGGGCGCTGGCGTGGTCGACACGGCCCCACAGGTGCAGCCGCTCGCCCGCCGGCCGGCCGAGCCGCAGGAAGTGCGCGTGGATCTCCAGTGTCGTCATCACCTTGCCGGCGGGCACGGTGGACGCCACGGCCGAGCCGAGCGCGCCGTCGATGGCGATGAACAGGGTGCCGGGCGCCAGCCGGCCGGCCTCGTCCAGGATCCGCCCGTCGACCCGCTGCGCGTACACCGCGTGCCCGGGGGCCACCTCGGTGATCCGGGTGCCGAAGTACCGGTGGGCGGGGATGAGATCGGCCCCGGCAGCCACCGTGGCCCGCAGGCGGGCCAGGTGTGGCGAGCTCTCGTCGACCGGCGCGCTGTCCAGGGTGTCTGTCATGGCCTTTCGGACGCTACCGAGAAGCCGGTTTCCACGCATCCGATCGACGCGGGCGGCAGACGACGCGCGACAGGCGGCGCGCCACGCCGAGCTCCTGGGCGGGCACCGCGAGGCACTCCAGTAGCCTCGGATCCACCCTGACGTCCCCATCCTCCCACTTCCCGGAGCACGGAATCGGACAGCGGCTCGCACTCGGACGATGCGCCACGCACCTAGATCGTTGACCAATACTTCGACCCGCACATACCGTCACCAAACGGCCGTATTCCGAACGTCGGCCGGCAGCCCGGCCCCCGCGTTCCCGATCCAACGGGTGGAGATTCATGCGTGCCTTCAACGTGAACGTGGACGTGTCCGGTCGGACGGAGCTCGGCGGGATGCTGTGGACGGCCACGACCATCCATCTGCCCGAGGACACCGACGGTCCGACGACCGTGCTGTTCGCGTTCCCGGGCGGCGGCTACGGGCGCAGGTACTTCCACATCGACGCGCAGCCGGGGTACAGCCAGGCGGCGCACCACACCGCGGCAGGCCTCGTCGTCGTCGCCTGCGACCACTTATTCGTCGGGGACAGTGCCCGGCCGGCCGACCCGCTGGCCCTGACCTACGAGAACCTCGCCGCCACCAACCACGCCACCGTGCGGCATGTGGTGGACGGGCTGCGCGACGGCACCCTCGCCCGCGACATCCCGCCCCTCGACGTGGCGAACGTCGTCGGCGTCGGCCACTCGATGGCCGGTGCCCTGCTCACCGTCCAGCAGGCGAACCATCGGACGTTCGACGGCGTCGCGTTCCTCGGCTGGAGCGGGCTGGGTGCGAGCCTGCCTGCGCAGGGAGGAGGGCGTGCCGGCTACACGTTCCCGGCCCGCGGCACTGATCTGCACTCCATCTTCGCGAAGGTCGTCGAGGCGGCGAGCCTCAACGAGGAGGAGTTCCGCTTCTTCCTGCACTGGCCGGACGAGGGACCGGCGCTGATGGAGGCGGATCTCGCCTGTTACCAGCCGTTCAGCGGCGTGATCCGTGGTGACACGCGCTCACCGTGGGGAAGCTCCACCATCCCGCCGTGCGCGGCCACCATGCTCACCGAAGGTGCCGTCGCGGTCGAGGCGGCGACGATCGACGTGCCGGTGCTCGTCGGCTGCGGGGAACGCGACATCGTTCCCGACCCGTGGGCCGAGCCGTCCGCGTACCGTTCGTCGTCGCAGGTGTCGCTCGTCGTCGTCCCGCGGATGGCGCACGCCCACAACTTCGCGCGCACCCGCGAGCGGCTCTGGGATCACGTCGTCGCGTTCGCGCGGCAGGCGCAGCCGACGAAGGTCGCCGCCTGAGCCGCTACAGCAGGCGGGTGCCGCGGGCCAGCAGGACGGGGCGCCCACGGGAGTCGGTGACGACGGCCCGGGCGACGGCGAAGCGGCGCCCGGCGTGCTCGACCTCGGCGGTGGCCGTCAGTGGCGTGCCATCGCCCGTGGCCGGCCGGACGTAGGTGAGGTCGAAGGTGGCCGCGTCGGGCTGACCGCCGTCGGAGGCCGGCGCCGCCTCGTCCAGAGCCGTGGTGATCGCCCGTTCCGCGAGCAGGGCGAGCACTCCGCCCTGCACGTGGCCACGCATGTTGGTCAGGCCGGGACCGGCGGCGGCGACCAGCGTCGCCCCGCTGGCCGAGGCACTGACCGTGCGCAGGCCCAGATGCGGCCGCCAGTCCCGCGCGGGCCGTCCGTCGCCCGCCGGCTCGGCGGACTGGTCCGGGCTCGCGTCCACAGCCGCGGGCGAGGCCTCAGCCGGGGCCGGGGGCGGGGTTGGAGACGGGATCTGTCGGATGACGCCGCAGCGGGTCGAGATGCGGGCGAGAACCTCGCCCGCCGCCGTGGTCACCTCGCCGCTGGCCAGGGCGCTGCGCTCGCTGGAATGCCCGAGGCTCGCCCGAACGCGCAGCCGATCACCCAGGGGGGCGCCGAGCCGGACGAACTCGACGGTCATCTCCAGCGTCGTCATCGTCAGGTCGACGGGCACGCAGGTCGCGATCGCCGAGCCGAGGGTGGCGTCGACGCCGACGAACAGCGCTCCGGGCAGTAACCGGCCGTCGTCGAGGATCCGGCCGTCGACGTGCTGGACGTAGGTGGCGTGGCCGGGTGACACGTCGGCGATCGTGGCGCCGAACAGGGTGTGGAGGGGTACCAGGTCGACGCCGGTGTCCGCCGTCGCCCGCAGGTGCGTGTAGAACGGCGATCCCCCGGCGACCAGCGGGGGGCGGACCGCGGGCGGGCCCTCGATGATCTCAGCCATTGGCCTAGACGCTAGCCGACGGCCGGTTCGCCGGGCATCCGATCGATCTCAGGCCCGGGCGGGCCGGGCGGCGAGGTGATGAAAGTAGTGGACGAACATGCGGATGCCACCGGCGGCCTGCGTCCAGTCGTAGTGCTCGTTCGGCGCGTGGTAGCCGTGGCTGGGCAGGCTCAGGCCGAGCAGGATGACGGGCGCGCGCAGATGCTGGTCCATGGTGAGCACGGCGCCGATCGAGCCGCCCTCGCGGACGAACGCGGGGCGCCGGCCGAAGGCGTACTCGACGGCGGCGCTGGCCGCCTCGGCGTACGGGCCGGTCCGCGGTCCGAGGTAGGGCGCCAGCGCGGCCTCAAGCTCCACCCGCGCGTCCGGGTGACGGGCCGTGATGAAGTCGCGGACCAGCGCGAACACGGCCTGCGGGTCCTGGTGCGGGACGAGGCGGGCGCTGAGTTTGGCCGTCGCGCGGGGCGGGACGACGGTCTTCACGCCGGGGCCGGTGTAGCCGCCGGTGAGGCCGTGCACCTCGAAGGTGGGCTCGGCCATCACGCGGCGCAGCACCTCGCGCGTGTCGGCACTGCGCAGCGACGTCAGGCCGTGGGCGGCCATGAACGTCGCGACGTCGAAGCCGGACGCGACGAAGTCGTCGAGCTCCTCGTCGGTGACGGGCGCGACCGTGTCGGCGAAGCCCGGGACGAGGATCCGCCCGCTGACCGGGTCCACGCACTCGCTGATGATTCCGGCGAGCTCGGTGAGGGGGTTGCGGGCGGCACCGCCGGTGAGGCCGGAGTGGGTGTCGTTGGTGCCGGTCTCGATCGTGACCTCGAAGGTGACCAGGCCGCGCAGGCCGTAGTCGATCGCCGGGCGGTCCGCGGCGATCCAGATGGAGTCCGACACCAGCACCACGTCGGTCCGCAGCCGGGAGCCCTCGGCGCGGACGAACGCCTCGAAGTTCGGGCTGCCGATCTCCTCCTCGAGCTCCCAGACGAACCGGATGTTCACCGGCAGTGCCCGGGCGACGGCGTACTGGGCGGCCTGCAGGGCGGTGAGCGCCGGGCCCTTGTCGTCGGTGCTGCCGCGGCCGGCGTAGCGCTCGCCGTCGACGGTCAGCCGGAACGGCTCGGTACGCCACTGCGCCGGGTCGGCGGGCTGCACGTCGAGATGGTTGTAGATGGTCACGGTGGGACGATCCGGGCCGGCGAGGTACTCGCCGACGACGACGGGGCTGCCGGCGGTCGGCACGACGCGGGCGGCGAGGCCGGCGTCGCGCAGCAGGGCGGCGGCGTGCTCGGCCGTGCGGGCGATGTCGGCGGCGTGCGCCGGGTCGGCGCTGACCCCGGGGATGGCGACGAGCTCGGCCAGGCGCCGCTCGAACTCGGGCCGGCTGGCGTCGACGTAGGCGTTCAGATCCTCCAGAGCGTCGGGCACCCCGCGATCGTACGGTCGCCACCCGTGGGCACCCCGGCAGGGGGCGCTGGCGGACGCCGCTCACACCGTCCTCACACCGCGCGCGTGATGTCCTGCCTGCGATCGCCGCGCCATCCGTACCTGCCAGACCGGCCCGCCCCTGCCAGACGTCGAAAAGAGCGCCCTCGATGCGGTCCCTGCTGCCCGGCCGGGAGCCCCTGGCTCCGAAGGTCCCCCAGATCACCGCCCTGTTCTGGATCATCAAGGTGCTCTCGACCGGCATGGGCGAGGCCACGGCGGACTGGCTGGCCGGGATCAGCCTCGTTCTGGCGGCGGCGGTCGGCCTGCTCGGGTTCGCCGCGGCGATGTGGCTGCAGCTGCGGGCCCGCCGCTACCAGGCCTGGATCTACTGGTTCGCCGTGGTGATGCTGGCCGTGTTCGGCACGATGGCCGCCGACGGGCCGCCGATCGGTCATCTGGGCTCCGCGGTCCTCTACGCGCTGGTGCTCGCCGTCGTCCTGGTGCGCTGGCGGCGCGCCGAGGGCACGCTGTCGATCCACTCGATCGTCACCCGGCAACGGGAGGCCTACTACTGGTCCACCGTGCTCGCGACGTTCGCGCTCGGCACCGCCCTCGGCGACGTGACCGCCGGCGACCTGCACCTCGGTTATCTGCCGTCGGGGCTGCTGTTCGCCGGCGTCATCACGCTGCCGGTACTCGCCCGCCGCTGGGGCGTCCTGGGCGAGGTCGGCGCCTTCTGGGCCGCCTACATCGTGACCCGGCCGCTGGGCGCGTCGTTCGCCGACTGGCTCGGCAAGCCGGCGCGTCGCGGCGGGGTCGGTCTGGGTGACGGGACGGTCGCCGCGGTCGCGACCGTGCTCATCGTCGCCCTCGTCGCCGGGGCCGCGCGTGCCAGCGCACGGTCCCGCGCCGGCGCCCCGCTCCCGTCCACGATCGACACGGTCCCGCTGCCCCGCGGCCCGGGCCCGGGCCCGGTCCCGGTCACCCGGCGGTCGCAACCCTGACCCTCGAACCGGCCGCACACGCACGGTGTTCTACTGTGCGGTTCTCCTCAGACCACGACCGGCGCGGGGGGACGGACCGTCCGTCGGGCGGCGCCCGTCCGTCCGGCCGGCCCCGACCGCGCGGACCCGTCGCCGCGCCTGGATCACCTAGGGTTACCAACGCGTGAGCGCCATCAGTGTGGGTCAGGCTGTCGTACTCGGCATCGTCGAGGGCCTGACCGAGTTCCTTCCGGTCTCGTCGACCGGCCATCTCAAGATCACCGAGGGTCTGCTGGGGATCGACGTCGGCGACAAGGCCGTCGTCGGCTTCACCGCCGTCATCCAGGTCGGGGCGATCGCGGCCGTGCTGGTGTACTTCTTCAACGACATCCGCCGGCTCGTCACCGCCTGGTTCCGCGGATTGAGGAACCGCGAGGAACGCCAGCATCGCGACTATGCCTTCACCTGGTGGGTGATCTACGCGACGATCCCCGTCGTCCTGGTCGGAGTGGCGGCCAAACCGCTCATCGACGGCCCACTCGCCTCGCTGTGGGTGGTGGCCGCGTCGCTGGTCGTCGGCAGCGGCTTCATGTGGTACGCCGACCGGGTCGGCCGGCACAAGCGCGGCGAGGACGACATCAGCCTGACCGACGCGATGATCGTCGGTTCGTCGCAGATCCTCGCGCTGCTGTTTCCCGGATTCTCCCGCTCGGGCGCGACCATCTCCACGAGCCTGATCCGCGACCTGGACCGGGTCGCGGCCACCCGGCTGTCGTTCTTCCTGTCCATTCCCGCTCTGACCGGCGCCGGTCTGTACGAGCTGAAGGACGCCGTCGGCGGCGGGGTCTCGGCGCTGCCCGTGGTCGTCGGCACCATCGTCTCCTTCGGCGTCGCCTACGCCTCGATCGCCTGGCTGCTGCGTTTCGTGGCCCGCCACAACTTCGACGCCTTCGTCCTCTACCGCATCGCCGTCGCCGTCGTCCTCGTCGGCCTGCTCACCTCCGGCGCGCTCGAGGCCTGACCGCCCCCTCCGCCTGGCGCCCACCGGGCGCGAACGTCCCACCGAGGCTCCGTGACGGAATTCCCCCCGGATTCCGTCACGGAGCCTCGACGCATTCCGGGTCGACCGCGGCGACGCGTATGACACGCGGGATGCCCGTCCGCGCCGGCGGTCGCGGTGTGGCGGGCCAGGCTCACCAGAACGTCAAAACTCGCGGGAAACGCGATCGGCAGCCCCTCCTTCGAGCCATCGTCACCTTTTCGACGAAACGTAGAAGGTGGGCGCGGCAACATTTTCCGCGAGGCTGTCAACCCGACGTGATAATCGCCACGACCCAATCGCGAAAAGCCGAGGGAAAATCGATGGTGAGGGCCGCCGTACCGAGTTCCCACCGCGGGAACCGGCAATACCCCGGCCGACGTCGGAAGGGTGAGTGGAGACGGATCGCGACGACCACCGACGTGCCGGCCGGCGGGGCCACCGACCGCTGCCGCACCTTTCCGTCACCCAGTCCCGAAGGCGGGCCATGACCATCGTCGACGACAGCACCACCCCCGGGCTCGCCGAGCCGCCCACCGGGCACGGGCCACGCCGGGATCCGGCGCCGTTACTGCCTGATCCGCGGCCGGTGCGCGTCCTCGGCACCGACGCGGCGGCCGCCTTCGACCCCGGTCTGCTGCACGAGCTGCACCGCCAGCTGGTCCTCGGGCGCCGCTTCAACCAGCAGGCGACCACGCTGACCCGCCAGGGCCGGATCGCCGTCTACCCGGCGTCCACCGGCCAGGAGGCCTGCCAGGTCGCGGCGGCGATGGTGCTGAGCTCGCAGGACTGGCTGTTCCCGACCTACCGGGACACCCTCGCGGTGGTCGCCCGCGGCGTCCGGCCGATCGACGCGCTCACCCTGATGCGCGGGCACGCGCACAGCGGCTACGACCCGTACACGCATCGCATCGCCCCGCTGGCGACCCCGCTGGCCACCCAGGCGGCGCACGCGGTGGGCCTCGCCCACGCGGCCCGGCTGCGCGCCGCGGCGGATCCGGCGTCGGCCGAGGACCTGGTCGCGCTCGCGCTCGTCGGCGACGGCGCCACCAGCGAGGGCGACTTCCACGAGGCGCTCAACTTCGCCGGTGTGCTCGGCACGCCGGTGGTGTTCCTCGTCCAGAACAACGGCTACGCGATCTCCGTGCCGCTCGCCCGCCAGTCCGCCGCGCCGACGCTCGCCCACAAGGCCGTCGGGTACGGGATCGTCGGACGCCTCGTCGACGGCAACGACGTGCTCGCCGTGCACCGCGTCCTGTCCGAGGCCGTGGCGCACGCCCGCGCCGGCCGCGGCCCGGTGCTCGTCGAGGCGATCACCTACCGGCTGGAGGCGCACACCAACGCCGACGACGCGAGCCGCTACCGCCCGGCCGGCGAGGTCGACGCCTGGCGCGCCCGCGACCCGGTGACGCTGTTCGAACGGCACCTGCGCGACGTCGGCCTGCTCGACGACGCCCGCGCCGACGCGGTGGCGCGGGCCGCGGAGGAGCTCGCCGCGCACATCCGCGCCCAGTTCGACGCCGCCCCGGCCCCCGACCCCGGCTCGCTGTTCGAGCACGTCTACGCCCAGCCCACCGCGCAGCTGCGCGAGCAGGCCGCCGACCTCGCGGCCCGGCTGGCCCTCGAGGCCGACGGCACCGACGGAGGTGCCGCGTGAGCGCGACGACGACACGCAGGACGACAGGCCCGACGACGAGCGGCACGACCATGGTGGCGGCGCTGAACGCGGCGCTGCGCGACGCCATGGCCGCCGATCCCGCGGTGCACGTCCTCGGCGAGGACGTGGGCTCGCTCGGCGGCGTCTTCCGGGTCACCGACGGCCTGAGCGCGCAGTTCGGCGAGCGGCGCTGCCTGGACACGCCGCTGGCGGAGGCCGGCATCCTCGGCACCGCGATCGGCATGGCCATGTACGGGCTGCGGCCGGTCGTGGAGATGCAGTTCGACGCGTTCGCCTACCCGGCGTTCGAGCAGCTCGTGTCGCACGTGGCGAAGATGCGTAACCGCACCGGCGGGCGGATGGGCCTGCCGATCACGATCCGGGTGCCCTACGGCGGCGGTGTCGGCGGCGTCGAGCACCACAGCGACTCCAGCGAGGCGTACTACGCGCACACCCCCGGCCTGCACGTCGTCACGCCGGCCACCGTCGCCGACGCCTACGGCCTGCTGCGCGCGGCGATCGCGTCCGACGACCCGGTGGTCTTCCTGGAACCGAAGCGGCTGTACTGGTCCACCGAGCCCGATCCGATCGCCGAGGCGGGCGCCACAGGCGCGGGCGAGGTGGCGCCGATCGGGCAGGCGGTGGTACGCCGTGCGGGCACCTCGGCGACGCTGCTGACCTACGGGCCGTCGCTGCCGGTCTGCCTCGACGCGGCGCGCGCCGCCGAGGACGAGGGCCTCGACCTGGCCGTGGTGGACCTGCGCTCGCTGGTGCCGTTCGACGACGAGACCGTCTGCGCGGCGGTGCGGGCCACCGGGCGCGCCGTCGTCGTGCACGAGGCGAGCGGGTTCGGCGGGGTCGGCGCGGAGATCGCCGCCCGGGTGAGCGAGCGCTGTTTCCATCACCTCGCCGCGCCTGTGCTGCGGGTCACCGGCTACGACATCCCCTACCCGCCGCCGATGCTCGAGAAGCACCATCTGCCCAGCGTCGACCGCGTCCTCGACGCGGTCGCCCGGCTCCAGTGGGAGGCGTGAGCCCCGTGGCACCCGTGCGTGCATTCGCCCTGCCCGACCTGGGCGAGGGCCTGACGTCCGCCGAGATCGTCCGCTGGCTGGTGGAGGTCGGCGACGTCATCACCATCGACCAGCCGGTCGCCGAGGTGGAGACCGCGAAGGCCGTCGTCGAGGTCCCCTGCCCGTACGCGGGGGTGGTGACGGCCCTGGCCGGGCCGGCGGGCACCACCGTCCCGGTCGGCACTCCCCTGATCGCGGTGAGCGCGGGAGAGCCAGGCGACGTCGAGGCCGTGGTCTCCTCGGCCGCGATCTCCTCGGCCGCGGCGACCACCGAACCGAGCCCGCGCGCGGGCAACATCCTGGTCGGCTACGGCCCGGCCGAGCCGGAGCTGCCGCGCTCCCGCCGCCGGCGCCCAACCCCCGCTCCCGCTCCCGCTCCCGGCGCGGGCAGCGGCAGGATCCCGGCTCCCCGGGACGAGGCGGCCCCGTCCGGTCCGCACGCCGCCCCGCCACGGCCAGGCAGCCGGGCCGCGGGCAGCGTCGCGGTGGTGTCGCCGCTGGTGCGGCGGCTCGCCCGCGACCACGGCGTCGACCTGCGCACGCTGCGCGGCAGCGGCCCGGGCGGTCTGATCACCCGCCGGGACGTGCAGACCTCGATCACCGGCGCGGTCCCCGGCACGGACGCCGGCCCCGGCACCGGGACGTCCCTCGACGGGGAGGTGGAGGCGTTCGACGCGGTGCGGCGGCGGGCCGCACGGGCGTTCAGCCGCAGCCGCGGCGAGGTGCCCGACGCCACCTGCTGGGTGGATGCCGACGCCACCGCCCTGCTCGCCGCCCGCGACACCCTCAACGCCGGCGGCGCCGAAGTGCGCATCGGGGTCCTGGCACTGCTCGCCCGGATGTGCGTTGCGGCGCTGCTGCGGGCTCCCGAGCTCAACTCGTCCGTCGTCACCGACGCGTCCGGCCAGGCCAGCGGGCTGCGCCGCCACGGCGCCGTGCACCTCGGCTTCGCGGCGCAGACCCCGCGGGGGCTCGCCGTCCCGGTCGTGCGCGACGCCCACCGGCGCGACACCGCCGGCCTCGCCGCCGAGATCGCCCGGCTGACCGCGGCCGCGCGGGCCGGCCGGCTCACCCCGGCCGAGCTGACCGGCGGCACGTTCACCCTGAACAACTACGGCGTGTTCGGCGTCGACGGCGCGGCGCCGATCATCAACCATCCGGAGACGTCGATGCTCGGCGTCGGGCGGATCGTCCCCCGGCCGTGGGTGGTCGACGGCGCGCTCGCGGTGCGCCGCGTCGTCCAGCTGTCGTTCACGTTCGACCACCGGGTCTGCGACGGCGCCACCGCGGGCGCGTTCCTGCGCTTCGTCGCCGACGCCGTCGAGGATCCCACCGCGCTGCTGCGCCACCTCTGATCACCCGCCGCAACCCCTCCTTCCGCTGACTGCCTCCTTTTCGCGGCGCCGACGGTGCCGCCCGATCCACGAGGAGGTCTGCCGTGACCGTCCGGGCCCGCTACACCTATCTCGGCCCCGAGGGCACGTTCACCGAGGCCGCGCTGCGCACGCTGCCCGAGGCGGCGGACGGCGAGCTGATACCCGCCGCCTCCGTCGCGGCGGCGCTCGACGCGGTACGCCGCGGCGACGCGGCCGGCGCGCTGGTACCGATCGAGAACTCCGTCGAGGGCGCGGTCACCACCACGCTCGACGAACTCGCCACCGGCAGCCCGTTGATGATCTACCGCGAGGTGGTGCTGCCGATCAGCTTCGCCCTGCTGGTCCGCCCGGGCACGACCCTCGACGACGTCAAGACCGTCACCGGCCACCCGGTCGCACAGGCGCAGGTGCGACGCTGGCTCGCGGCGAACCTGCCGCATGCCGAATGGGAATCCGCGTCGTCGAACGGCGAGGGCGCCCGGCTGGTCCGCGACGGGCGCTACGACTGCGCGTTCGCCGGCGCGTTCGCGGCGGCGCCCTACGGCCTGGACGCGCTGGTCACCGACATCAACGACACCGCCGGGGCGACGACCCGCTTCGTGCTGGCCGGCCGGCCCGGGCGCATCACCGCGCCGACGAGTGCCGACAAGACGTCCATCGTGGCCTGGCTCGACGACGACCATCCGGGCGCGCTGCTGGAGCTGCTGCGGGAGTGGGCGGTGCGTGGGGTGACCCTGATGCGGGTCGAGTCGCGGCCGACCGGCGAGGGGCTCGGCCAGTACTGCTTCTCCATCGACGCGGAGGGACACGCCCGCGACCGCGCGGTCGGCGAGGCGCTGATGGGCGTGTACCGGCGGTGCCCGAAGGTCCGCTTCCTGGGCTCCTACCCGCGCGCCGGGGCCGAGGCCAGCACCGATGCGGGCCCTGTCGCCGGCCGGCCGGATCGCACCGTGGGGCATCCGACGGCGGCGGGCGGCAGGTTCGTCGAGGCGGCCGACTGGCTCGGCCGCTGCCTGGACGGGGTCAGCGGGTCCGACCGGGTGGGCCGCGCGCATCGGGCGCCCCGGCCGCGGCGGGCGGACCGGATGGACGGGGTGGCCGGAAGCGGGCGATGAGGGCGATTCGCCACGCCCCGTAGTCTGCTTGTGAGCCGTTCACGAACGGGACGTCCGTCCGGCCACACAGGAATGGCGACTTCCGCGAACGGGCGGACGTGCGCCCGGGAGCGAGGATGCGGTGAAGGTCGTGGCGATCGCCAGCTACAAGGGCGGGGTGGGCAAGACCACCCTCACGGCCAACATCGGCGCGGCCATCGCACGGCTGGGCAAGCGGGTGCTGATGATCGACCTGGATCCGCAGGCGAACCTGACGTTCTCGTTCTACCCGGCGGAGGTGTGGCGCCTCGAGCTCGCCGACCAGCGCCGCACCGTCAAGGCGTGGTTCGAGAGCTGGCGGCCGGACACGACGCCGCCGCCGCTGGCCGGCTATGTCACCACCCCGCCGACCGCGGCCGAGGTGATCGCCCCGGGCGGCGGCCGCCTCGACCTGCTCGCCTCCCACCTGGCGCTGGGCGACGTCGAGATGGACCTCACCGCTCGTCTCGGCGGCGCGCAGGCCCACCGCTCGACCCGGCACTACTTCGAGGTCTACGAGCGGCTCGCGACCGGGCTCGCGTCCTTCGACGCCCAGCCCTACGGCGCCCGCCCCTACGACCTGGTCGTGATCGACTGCCCGCCGCACTTCGGCGTCGTGACGCGGGCCGCGATCGCCGCCTGCGACCACGTGCTCGTCCCCGCCCGCCCGGACCTGCTGTCGACGCTCGGCGTCGAGCATCTGCTCGGCAAGATCGGCCGGTTCGTCTGGGAGTACAACCGGGTCGGGGAGTTGCAGTCCGGCGTGCATCCGGCGGTCAAGCGGCTCGACCCGCGGGTGCTCGGCGTCGTGTTCATGATGGTCCAGTACTACCGGGGCCGGCCGACGAGCTTCCTGCGCCGCCACATCGACCAGATCACCGAGCTCGGTGTGCCGACGTTCACGTCGATGATCCGCTCCAGCCACCGGTCCTTCGCCGGCACCGGGGACGCGTACCTGCCCGCCGTGCTCTCCCCCGACACCCCCTACGACGTGGCCTGCGAGCTCGTCGACCTGGTGGAGGAGTTCCTGCGCCGTCTCGGCGCCTCCGGCCTCGGCGAGGGCGGCATCGGCGACTGGCGCGGCGAGATCTGAGCCGCGCGCCCCGCTACCAGCGTCGACGAGCCAGCGCCTGAACCAGCTGGGCGCATCTACCGTCGCGCGCCCCGTCCCGCCGCGGCGAGGCGAGGCGAGGCGAGGCAAGCGACGCTCATCACCCGTCATGTACCGGGTACGATGCGTGCAGATCCCGCCAGGTCGACCGATGTCCGGGCAGGACCGCACATCCGGTGGGCCTGACCGTCCGCGGCGGCGCCGGATCATGGGTTGGGGGACCTGTGAGCAGTGACTCCGGTGGTGGCAGCGGCGGTCTGCTGGGCAGCCGACACGTCGCCTTCTGGACGGTGCTCACGGGCGTCATCACCGTCCTCACCCTTGGCGTGGGCCTCACGGCCAGACTGACGTCGGGACCAGCCCGGCCGACCCCGTCTCCGACCGTGCAGCCCCCGCCCACGCCCAGCCCGACGCCGACGCCGGTGGCGACGACGGACGCTCCGACCGGGACGCCGAGCGGCAGCGATCCGCCGAACTCCACGGAGAGCCCGGACGATGGCGAGACCCCGACGCGGCGTCCGGCACCGCCGTCTCCCGCGGGCGTCGCCGCGCTGCGGTACACCTTCGCCGGCGCGAGCGAGTATCCGTGCTCGGCCGAGGGACGGCTGCGGTCGCTGTTCGGGGCGCCCGTCTCCCTCGTCCTCGCCAACGGCAGCTCGCAGCCGGTGCAGCTCTATTACCTGGACGCGGTGGGAAACCGGATCGCGCAGGCCACTGTTCCTCCCGGGCGGCGCTACTCGGTGTCCACCCACCTCGGTGATGCCTGGCTCGCCGCGACGGCGCAGGCGGACTGCATCGGGATCTTCGCCCTGCGTGCCAACAGTGTCGTCCAGTTCGTCGACGGGAGCTGAGATCGACGGGAGCTGAGGCGGCGACCGCGACGCCGACGCGGCGGCGAACGGCATTCCTTGCGCCACGATCCGGAAGTCCCTACGTTGAGGGCGCGTGGTCGGCGCCACACATGTCGGGAGGACGACGGAAGGCGGGCTCATGTCCGAGGGATCCGTGACCGCACCACTGGCCGTGGCCGTCGTCGGCTCCGGGCCGTCCGGCTTCTACGCGGCGAGCAGCCTGCTGGAGCAGGCCGGCGTCGACGTGCGGGTGGACATGTACGAGCGGCTGGCGACACCGTGGGGCCTGGTGCGCTCCGGCGTCGCCCCCGACCATCCGAAGATCAAGGCGGTGTCAGGCGTCTACGCGACGATCGCCGCGCACGAGAACTTCCGCTTCTTCGGCAATGTGCACGTCGGCCGCGACGTCACCCGCGAGGAGCTGACCGCCCGCTACGACGCCGTGCTCTACGCGGTCGGCGCGCAGAGCGACCGGCGCCTGGGCATCCCCGGCGAGGACCTGCCCGGCAGCGTCTCGGCGGTCGACTTCGTCGGCTGGTACAACGGCCACCCCGACTACGCCGACCAGGCCTTCGACCTCAGCGGCGAGCGGGCCGTGGTGATCGGCGCCGGCAACGTCGCGCTCGACGTCGCCCGCATCCTCTGCTCCCCGCATGACCGCCTCGCCCGCACCGACATCGCCGACCACGCGCTGGCCGCGCTGCGCACGAGCGCCATCACCGAAGTGCTGGTCGTCGGCCGCCGCGGCGCCGCCCAGGCCGCGTTCACCACGCCGGAGCTTCGGGAGCTGCCGGAGTTCACCGAGTCCGGCGTCGACGTCGACCCGGCCGAGGTCGCCGAGCAGCCCGGCGAGGAGGCGCTGTCCCGGCTGGTCAAGCGCAACCTCGCCGTGATGCGCGGGTACGCCGCCGAACCGACCGAGCGCGGCGCCCGGCACATCACGCTGCGCTTCCAGCGCACGCCGGTGGAGATCCGCGGCGACGGCCGGGTCGAGGAGATCGTCTTCGCCCGCAACGCGCTGACGACCGACGCGGACGGCTGGGTGAGCGCCGTCGACACCGGCGAGCGGGAGACCGTACCGACGAGCCTGGTGCTGCGCGCCGTCGGCTACCGCGGTGTCGCGCTCGACGGGCTGCCCTTCGACGATCGCCGCGGCGTCATCCCGAACGAGGCCGGCCGGGTGACCGGGTCGGACCGCGAGTACGTCGCCGGCTGGATCAAGCGCGGCCCCACCGGCATCATCGGCACGAACCGCAAGTGTGCCGCCGAGTCCGTCGGCCGCCTGTTCGCCGACCTCGACGCGGGCCTGCTGCGCCGCCACGACCGCGGCGTCGCCTTCGACCCGGTCACCGAGATCGAGACCTGGTTGCGCGGCCGCCAGCCGCACCTGGTCACCGAGAACGGCTGGCAGCTCATCGACGCCACCGAACGCGCCTACGGCGAGGGGGCCGGCCGCCCCCGGGTGAAGCTCGTCCTCACCGACGAGCTTCTCGACATCGCCCTCGAACGGGAGACCGCGTCGCGCTGAGCGACATCGGCGCTGCCCGGGCGGCGCCGATCCGCGCCGTCGGCGCCGACAGGTAACGATCTTCGCTGTCGGCGCCGACAGGAACCGGTCGGCGCCGACGACCGGGCGGCGCACTACTTGACGGCGCCGCCCGCGTCCACCGGGATGGCGGCGCCGGTGATGAACCGGCTCTCGGCCGAGGCCAGGAACAGCACGGTGTCACTGACGTCGGCCGCCTCGATGTACGGGACCGGCAGCAGGTTGAGTGTCTGGAAGCCCTCCAGCGCGTCGTCCTCCGTCGGATGCTCCAGGTCGGGGCGGAAGGCGCGCATCGTCGCCTCGTTGATCAGCATCGGCGTGCGGACGTTCGTCGGATGGATGGAGTTCACCCGGATGTGGTGCGGCGCCAGCTCCTGGGCGTAGCACCGCACCAGGCCGACCAGGCCGTGCTTGGACTCCCCGTAGCCGCCGCCGGCGCCGATGGCGCGCAGGCCGGCCAGCGAGCTCGTCACGATGATCGAGCCGCCGTCACCGCTGTCGATCACGGCCTGCTTGCAGGCCTCCACGGTGCGGAACACGCCGGTCAGGTTGATGTCGACGACCTGTGCGAACGCGCGCGACCGGGAGGCCGGGTCGGTCGGGCCGACGAACGGTGGGACGATCCCGGCGTTCGCGCAGACGATGTCGAGGCGGCCCAGCTCGCCGACACCGTCGGCGACCGCCGCCAGTAACTGGTCGATGTCGCGGACGTCGGCCTGGCGGGCGACGACGCGCCGGCCGAGCGCCTCCACGGCGCGCACGGTCTCCTTGAGGTCGTCCGGCGTGGCCAGGGGGTAGGGCACGCCGTCGATCGGCGCGCAGATGTCGACGGCGATGATGTCGGCGCCCTGCTCGGCGAGGCGGACGGCGTGGCTGCGGCCCTGGCCGCGGGCCGCCCCGGTGATGAACGCGACCTTGCCCCGCACCCGGCCCGTCTCCTGCGCACGTTCCATCGCGTACTCCATTCCGGGCGCGCGGGCGCCGGCGACGGCCAAGCCCGATTCCGGCGTGTTTCGTCCGTGTTGACGCTAGCCGCTGCGCGGGTCGGGCGACGGCGGCTTCGAGGCGTCTCAGCGAGTGCCGGTGGGACGGCAGGGCTTCTGGTCGGCGGTGGACATCTCGATGTTCCTGGCGGTGGCGGCCAGCGACAGGCCGGTGGCATCGGTGGCCGCGCTGGTGACGGTGAGGTCGAACGGCAGCTGGCTGACGGGGATCGGGATGGCCGGCAGGAGGCCGCCGAGGCCGCCGAGCGGGATCGTGAGGTGGATCAGGCCGTCCAGCGAGATCTGCGAGGGCACCAGCGTCACCTGGTTGTCGCGCACCGAGAAGGTGGTGACGCCGGAGACTCGCTGGTCGCCGATCAGCGGGACGCTCGCCGTCGCGGAGACCCGCACGCTCTCGCCACCGTTGACGGGCGTGACCTGGATGTGGTTCGGCTGGGTGGCCAGGTAGGCGTTGAGGTCGGTGTAGGTCATCCGGACGGTGGCCCGCATGTCGTCGACCCGGATCGTGCCGTCGCCGCCGGTGGCCAGCCGCCACATCGGGACGTGCACGCCCTCGACGTCGATGCCGACCCGCTCGACCCGGGGACCGGCCGTCGGCAGGCCGGTCATGGTCATGCCGACGTCCTGGAACGACCCGGTGACCACCTGGGTGAGGAACGGGACGCCGCCGATGTGCACGTCGGACACGGTCGGCGGGGTGGTGCTGCACGGCAGGTCGGCGAGGGCTCCGCGGCGGATCTGGCCGGCCATCTCCCGCTCGGCGACGGCCACCGCAACCCGGTCGACGACCAGGAACTGCAGGATCAGCGCGACCAGCGTGACGCCGACTATCAGCGCCAGCCGCCGTCCACCCGCCACGCTACGGCCACCGCCGCCGCCGCCGAAGCGGGCGCGGCGGGTCGCCGTCGGCCCACCAGGCCCACCCGGGCCGCCCGGCTCGACCGCGACGGCCGACCCACGCCACGACTCCGACCACGGCTCCGGATCCAGCGCTGAGCCGGCGGATTCCGGCGCCGTCGGCGGCAGGTCCGACGAGACGTCGATCGGCTGGACGTCGTGCCGGGCCTCGGCCATGGTCAACAGCGTAACCCACGCGCCGCCCGCGACCGTCCGCCAACCCGCCGCACCGCACGCGGCGCCGGCTCCCCGGGCCGAAGGCGCCGGCTCCCCAGCCGAACGGTCATCGGTGCGTCCGCGCCCGGGGAGCCGTCGCCTGCGGGAGGCCGGCGCCTGGCTCAGGCCTTCGCCTGGGCGGCGGCGCGGGGTGGGTTGGCCTGCGCGGCCTTCGGGTCCGCCTCCCCCCGCTTCGCCCGCACACCCTCCTCGATGTGGGTGCCGAGCTCCTTGTCGACGTTGCGCCAGTACTCGAAGGCGCGCACCAGGATCGGCTCGGACACGCCGTTGAGAAGGTGGCCGACGACGTTGTCCACCAGCCGGGCGCGGGCCGCGTCGTCGAGGACCTCGCGGACCATGGTGCCGGCCTGGTTCCAGTCGTCGTCGTCCGGGCGCAGCGAGTAGGCGGTGCGGACCATCTCGCCGTCGGCGTACCAGAGTCCACCGTCGTCGGTGAGGCCCGGCTGGGCGGCCGGCCCGCCGTAGGAGTTCGGCGCGTACACCGGGTCGGACACGTTGTGGATGCGCATCGCGCCGTCCTTGGAATAGCTGTGGACGGGCACCTTCGGGGAGTTCACCGGGATCTGCTTGTAGTTCACACCGAGCCGGGCGCGGTGGGCGTCGGAGTAGCTGAACCCGCGGGCGAGCAGCATCTTGTCCGGCGACAGCCCGGTACCGGCGACGATGTTGTTCGGCTCGAACGCCGCCTGCTCCATCTCGGTGTGGTAGTCGGCGACGTTGCGGTTCAGGGTGAGCCGGCCGACCTCGTGCAGCGGATAGTCGCCGTGCGGCCAGACCTTGGTGAGGTCGAACGGGTTGATCCGGTAGGTCTTCGCCTCGTCGAACGGCATGATCTGCATCTTGAGCGTCCAGCTCGGGAAATCACCGTCCCGGATGTGCTCGTACAGATCGCGCTGGTGGTAGTCCGTGTCGATCGCGGCCATCTGGTCGGCCTCGTCCTGGGTGAAGAAGTCGATCCCCTGATCGGTCTTGAAGTGGTACTTCACCCAGAACCGCTCGCCGGCCGCGTTGATCCACATGTAGGTGTGGCTGGAGTAGCCGTTCATGTGCCGCCAGGTCCGCGGGATGCCGCGGTCGCCCATCAGCCAGGTCACCTGGTGCGCGGACTCGGGCGAGAGCGTCCAGAAGTCCCACTGCATGTCGTGGTCGCGCAGGTTGTTGTCCGCGCGGCGCTTCTGGGAGCGGATGAAGTGCTGGAACTTCATCGGATCGCGGATGAAGAAGACCGGCGTGTTGTTCCCGACGATGTCGAGGTTACCCTCGCTGGTGTAGAACTTCACCGCGAACCCGCGCGGGTCCCGCCAGGTGTCCGGGCTGCCCCGCTCCCCCGCCACCGTCGAGAACCGGATCAGCACGTCCGTCGTCGCTCCCGGCGCGAACACCGCGGCCCGGGTGTAGGCGCTGACGTCCTGGGTCACCTCGAACGTCCCGAACGCCCCGCCACCCTTGGCGTGCGGCTGCCGCTCCGGAATCCGTTCCCGGTTGAAGTTCGCCATCTGCTCGATCAGGTAATGATCCTGAAGGAGCACCGGCCCATTCGGCCCGACGGTCAGCGAGTGCTCGTCGCTCGCGACGGGAATCCCCGCGTCGGTAGTGGTCGGACGCCGCTCCTGTGTGCTCACCACGCACCCCTCATCCTGCCGGCATCATCGCCGGTCGCGTGCAGTCCCGCCGCCCCCCGCCTACCCACCCACCGCCGTCACACACCCCCGCATCCCGATCCCCTCCGCTCCCCCCGCTCCCGCTGCCCCGCACCGCCTTGCGCGTGACCCGTCGCCGACCGCGAACGGGCTCACCGCCCTCCCTGCCGCCCGCCGATCAGGCAATATGCACGATCTATGCGGATCTGGGTGCGCGAGAGTGGCCATATCGGTACGGTGAGTGCCGATGGTTCGAGATCTTCCCGGCAGCGGCCCCGACCTGCCGGAGCCCCCGGCAGCGGGCCCAACCCGACCGGAGGCATCGTCCGTCGAGGCGAAGATGGCTGCCCTCGACCGGCGCGCTCTCGGAGACTCCGATCCCTCCGCAGGGGTCGAGCGACCTACGCCGCAGCCTGCTTCCGCCCCGCGCGGGGAGGCATGGGACCGCCTCCAGTCCAAGCTCGACGCCCTCGACCGGCATCGCCCTGCCATCGACGACGAGGCCGCGACGCCCCCCGACCGCACCCCGACACCCGCCTGGGACGCCCCCGAATCGCCCCTCGAGGCCAAACTCGCCCGCCTGAGCACACCCCGCTCCGAAGCGCCCAGCCCGCGCGCCACTGAGAGGCCGGACCACCCTGCCAGCCCGGAGCAGCCAGACGGCGGCCGACAGGAGGCTCCATCCAGGAAGCCCGACGGCTCTCCCTGGCCTGAGTCACCACTCAGCGATGTGAGGCCGCTTCCCAGAACCCGTGAAGCCGAGCTTCGCAGGGACGAGAGAGGCCTGCTCGAGTCGATTGGCGGAAGGCCCGCACGCGAGTATCTCCAGGCTCTGACGGATGAGAGAGTGCAGGGATATCGTGACGCGCGCCAGGACGGCACCATTCCGAAATCCAGGGCAGCACCCGTCACCTCCGTCCTTCTTGACAGACGCACCGGCCTCCTCTACGAGGCCGTCAACCGCGGCAAGGAGGTGCCCGACGACCTTCACCCGGTTCTCCAGAGCCGCCTTGACGAATTGAGAGCGACGGCGCGGGCCAGGTCGGACGGCTACCAGTACGCCGACGGCACCCGTGGCGGCTATCCCCATTTCAGCACTCCGGGCACCCACGCCGAGGTGCAGAACACGAGTCGCGCTCTGCACGATCGAGAGGCGATGGGGTACCAGGTGAACGTCGGCTCACTGGACGAGATGCTGGTGGATAATCGTTTTCCTTATCGCCCGGACAGCAAGTCGTCGGCGCCCTGCTGCCCGAACTGCACTGCTATACTCGGCGGCGAGACGGGCGTGGATTCCCTCCCCGGCAAGCTACCCGTTGACGAATGGATGAGGCGATGACGGGGCCCGACCCTATCCCCACGGTACACATCGACGACATCGACTACACGGACGACCTGTTCGTCACCCACGACGGAAAGCTCTTCACAGGACAGGTCGTCGATCGTTACAGGGACGGCCAGCTGTGCAAGATTGAGACCTACGAGAACGGCCGCCCGAACGGGCTGGAGCGTTCCTTCTACCCCGATGGATCACTCCAGTCGGAGTACTGGAATGCGCCTGGGGGCTGGCACGGCGTCGGGCGCACATGGTTCCCCAACGGGCAGCTGGAGAGCGAGACCCAGTACAACCACGGCGAAGTCGTCCACAGAAAGCGCTGGTCAGATGATGGGTCCGAACGCGGCTGAGCCGCACCCGACACGGTCACCGAAGCGTGAAGAGCCAGCAGGGTCAGGGCCAGTGGTGAGGCAGGTTGAGGATGCCGAGGCGGTGCAGGAGGCGCTGCGGCGGCGAGTCCGGGCCGACGTTCCCGGGCCGGAGGCGGTCGCGACGGTGGCGGGCTTCGACGTCGCGTATGACACCGATTCCGATGTCGTGGCGGGGGCGGTCGTCGTGCTCGCCGCGCCGGACTGGACGGTGATCGCCTCCGCGACGGCCACGGGCCGCGCCGCGTTCCCCTACGTTCCGGGCCTGCTGTCCTTCCGGGAGATGCCGCCCCTACTCGACGCGTGGAACAACGTCCTCCCGCAGCTGACCGCACCGCCTGACCTGCTCGTCTGCGACGGGCACGGAATCGCCCACCCCCGCTGCTTCGGCCTTGCCTGCCACCTCGGTGTCACCCTGGACCTACCGACGATCGGTGTCGCGAAGACGCCGTTCGTCGGCACGCACACCGCGCCCGGGCCGCTCCGCGGCGAGCGGACCCCGATACTTCTCGACGACGAACCGGTCGGCGCCGCCCTGCGGACCCGCGACGGCGTCCGCGAGGTCTACCTCTCCGTCGGGCACCGGACCAACCTCGACTCCGCCTGCCGCTGGGTGCTCGACCTGTGTCCGCGGTATCGCCTACCGGAGACGACCCGCGCCGCCGACCACCTCAGCCGGACGGCTCTCGCCGCGCGTCTCCGTTCAGGATCGGCGGGAGACGCCCGATCCGCCGGGATCACGGACGGAAGTCGATGAGAGTCATGATCGCCCCGAGTCTGAGGCCGCGGGCCGCATACCCGGAGGCAGCCGAGGCAGCGTGACGCCTGATCGGGACCGCGATGCTCGGGCCATGCGGGACGCGAACGGTGCGACCTGGTCGGGAGGCCGAACTGCCTCGTCCTAAGGCCTTCCCTCTCCACATGGGCGTGCCTGGGGTCAATCCCCAGTCCGCGGCCCCCTCGGGAGGAGCCGCGCTCGGCCCAGGGCCCTGGCCTCGGCGGCACCGAGCTAGCCAGCCGTGTTCCTAGCATGCTAGCATCAGCGCCGTGGGCGATGAGGACGTCAAGCAGTTCAACGTGTATCTGCCGGTTTCACTGATCAAGCAGGTCAAGCACCACGCGATCGAGACGGGATCCTCGCTGTCGGCGCTGGTCGCCGAGGCGTTGCGCGTCTACCTCGACGACGCCTCCCACGCCCGCGAGCAGCGTTCATCCTCGACCGGAACGGAGACCTGACATGGCCACCGACGGCATCGACGCCGTTTTCGTGGAGACCCACAACTGGGGCCGCTCCGCACGCTTCTTCCAGAGCCTGGGGTTCACCCTGGAGTTCGAGACCGACCACAACTCCGGCCAGTTCCGCAACGGCGACGGCCCCGCCGTCTTCGTCGCCGAGATCCCCGCGGACCGCACACCGCACATCCAGATCGCGTTGCGGGTTGCCGACGCGGCGGCGTGCAGCCCCGGCGAGGGCGTCGAGGTCGTCACGCCGTTCGAGGACACGCACTACGGCACAAAGGAGATGACCGTGCGCGACCCCGACGGCCGCCCTTGGAGCCTGCAGGCCCCGGCGGCGGGCTGACGCCGGGCCCGCCGCCAAGGCTGCGGGACAGCGAGCCGGTGGACCACGAACGTCGGACCAGCACGCGGGACGAGGAGAGGCAGGGCACGATGGCGGACCAGCAAACCGAGGCACCTCACGACGTAACACCGCACAACTCGGCACCTCACGGCGCAGCGCCGGACAGTACGGCGGTTCGGGTGGCCCTGTGGCGGGCGCTGCACCTGGAGGTCGATCAGCCGCCGCACGTCCTCGCGGACGAGGTCGGACTGCGGCTCGCGGCGCCCGGCGGCGACTGGCGGGCCCGCCCGGACATGGATCCGCGTTTCACCCGCGGCTTCCGCGCGTCCATCGTCGCCCGGGCCCGCTTCCTCGAGGATCTGGTCGCCGAACGGGTCGAGCAGGGCGTCGACCAGTACGTCATCCTCGGCGCGGGGCTCGACACGTTCGCCCAGCGCAGGCTGGAGTTCGCCGACCGCCTGACAGTCTTCGAGATCGACCAGCCCTGCACCCAGGCGTGGAAGCGCGACCGCCTGCTCGACCTGGACCGCCACATCACCGGCGGGGGAGGCGGCCTGCCCAGCCATCTGCGGCTGGTGCCCGTCGACTTCGAGGCGGGCGACGACTGGCTCGCCCGCCTGTCCGCCGCCGGCTTCGACGCCGGCCGGCCCGCCGTCGTCGCCGCCGCCGGCGTGACCATGTACCTCACCCGGGACGCCACCGCGGACATGCTGCGTCGCCTCGCGAGCCTGGCCCCCGGGTCGACGGCCGCCCTGACGTTCCTGCTGCCCGCCGACCTCCTCGGCGACGCCGACCGCGCCGGTCTCGAGACGTCGTCCAGGGGCGCGCAGGCGTCCGGCACCCCGTTCGTCAGCCTCTACGCCCCCGGCGAAATCCTCGCCCTCGCCCGGGCGGCAGGATTCCCGGACGTCCGCCACGTCCCCAGCGGCACCCTCGCCGACCGCTACTTCACCGGCCGCCCTGACGGCCTACGCCCCTCCACCGGCGAGGACCTCCTCCTCGCCTCCACCTGAGTCCGCCACCGAGTGGACCGTCTTACTTCTGCGTCAGGCAGGTGTCCCGCGAGGCGGGCACGACCCCGGGCGTGGTCCTCGATCGCACGCGGGGCTCGCCGGGTATCTTGGCCAGCGAGAGATCATCGGGAGTGAGGTGTCGTGGACCACCATCCGTGGGGCCAGCGGAGTGATCCATGCTGACCCGGATCGAGATCGACGGTTTCAAGACGTTCCACAACTTCTCACTCGATCTGAGCCCGTTTCTCGTCATCGTCGGCCAGAACGCGTCCGGAAAGTCCAATCTCTTCGACGGCGATTCGCCTCATCGGACTGCTGGCTGAAAGCGACCTTCGCAGCGCCTTCGCGGCAGTCCGCGGAGGACCAGCGAATCTCTTTCGACGAGAGTCCGACGAGACCTCGTCAGAGCGCATAACGATCGCGGTGGAGGTCGTGCTGGACAGTGCCCTGAAGGATCCATGGGGCTCCGACGTCCGGCTGACTCACACCCGCATTCGCTATGAGGTCGCGATTGAGCAGAGACGCGATGACGACGGAAACGAGCGGCTGTACGTGGCCAGCGAGTTCGCCTCGCCAATCCGAAGCGGAAGGGATCGGGCGAGGTCCTCGCCCCTCCGCTACTGGGCGACTCCTGCCTTCCAGGCCCGTCAGCTGCGATACCGGCGGCGGGACGATCTACTGAGCGGCGGCGAGGACGAGCAGGGCCGACCCGTGTTCAAGATTCACAATGACGGAGTGCAGGGTCGTCCGCGCCCTGCGTTCGCGGCCGAGCGCACAGTGCTGTCCACGATTGTCACCGCCGAGTTCAGACATCTGTACGCGCTGCGTGAGGAACTACGCTCGTGGCGGTTCCTCCAGTTGGATCCGGCCGCGCTTCGCAGTCCCAGCTCCGCCCACGAATCCGAGCTTCTGGAAGCCGACGGCGGAAACCTCGCCTACGTGTTGCACAGGATCGACCGGGAGACCGCCCTCGCGGACGGCACCGGAAGCGCGCTGGCGGACATGAGCGCGGCCCTGACACACCTCATCCCCGGCGTCACAGATTTCACGGTCTCCCAGAACCGCATGCGGGAGTGGGAGATCTGGTTCACCTCTGACCGTGATTCTTCCTATTCGGCGGCGGTCGCCTCCGATGGAACACTTCGCGTGCTGGCACTTCTCGCCGCCCTCTACGATCCGGCCTTTCGGGGTGCGATCTGCTTCGAAGAGCCCGAGAACGGTGTCCACCCGGCGCGGCTTCGGAGCCTGATCCAGCAGTTGAGCGCACTGGTGACGGACCAGCTGAGTGAGGACTACCTGGACGGCCCGCTCATGCAGCTCATCCTGGCCTCCCACTCACCGGTCGTCATGTCCGCCGTGACCAGTAGAAGCCACGACGAACACGGATGCGCGGTGGTGTTCGCCGACATGGTGACGGAAATCGACCAGGAGCACAAGCGGACGAGGCGGCGAACCCGGATGCGACCTGTGCCCGACGCTGCCGACCCGTCCTTCCTGGAAGGTCTTGCTGACGGAATCGTGAGCGAGTCCGAAGTGTCAAGATACGCGGCGACCGCCGCACTCGAGGGGTGACGTTGTTCCTGTCGGTCGCTCAGGTACCAGGGTGGTGGGTCGAGGTGGAAGCGGTCGGCGAGATGGCGGGCGCGCTCGCGCAGGTCGGCGGGTAACGCCGCGTCGAGCTTGAGCCGCGCGGCGGTGCTCGCGGTGGCCAGGCCCAACTGGGCGGCGGCGGTGGGCGGGCCGGTGAGGAACAGCGCCTCGGCCTCGGGGCGGGTCAGGCCGGTCAGCCGGGCCGAGGATCCCGACCGGATCTCCGAGCTGTTCGCGGACACCGTCGACTGGCGGCTCGACTGGCCGGCAGATGGCCACTCCGCGGTGCCCTGGATCCGGGCACGGTCCACCCGGGCCGACGTCGCCGACCACTTCCGCGCGCTGCGCGACGCGCACGTGCCCGAGAAGCGCGGCGGGCTGACGCCCGCGGTGCTGGTCGACGGCGCGGACGCCGTGGTGTTCGGGGACATCCGCCAGACCGTGCGGGCGACCGGCCGGGAGTACCGCGCGGGCTGCGCGCTGCGCCTCACCGTCGAGGACGGCGCGATCACCCGCTACCACGTCTACGAGGACAGCCTCACCGTCGCGCAAGCCCTCGCCGGCGACGCCGTCGCTGGATAAAAGGAACGGAACGGGACGAGACGAGACGAGACGGGACAGGACGCGGGGCCCCCCCCCCCCGGGGGGGGGGGGGGGGCGCCGCCCCCCCCCCCCCCCGCGGCCGGCTCGGGCAACCGGGCGGGTGGGGCAGCGGGTGGGGGGTGGGGGGGTTGGGGGGGGGGGGGGGGGGGGGGTAAGTCGGGGGGGGGGGGGGGGGGGGGGGGGGGGGGGGGGGGGGGGGGGGGGG
>NZ_JCBATA010000052.1:0-57882 GCF_059816245.1 Frankia sp. RB5 | reverse complement strand
CCCCCCCCCCCCCCCCCCCCCCCCCCCCCCCCCCCCCCCCCCCCCCCCCCCCCCCCCCCCCCCCCCCCCCCCCCCACAGCCCCCCCCCCCCCCCCCCCACACCACGCTAGCAGACCCTCTTCCCCTCCCCGCCGCTCTTCCGATCTCGCGGCGGCGGCGGCCGCCGCCGCGGGGGCGGGCTGGGCGATCCGGCCCCGCCGGCCGCTGATCGCGCACGACGCGCTCGACGAGGTCATCGTGAGCGGTTCGCTGTGCCTGCTGGCCTGGTCCGGCGTCCTGGCCGGCCTCGGCGGTGCCGACGCGGGCGCCCACCCCGGCGCCGGGGCGGCCCGGCAGCTGGTCGCCGCCGCGCATCCCGTCGCCGTGCTGGTGCTGGCCCTCGCGGTCCTGCACGTCACGGGCTTTCGCCAGCCGGCCGACCTGCCCGCGGTCGTCGCCGCCGGCGCCGGGCTCGTATCCCTCGCGTTCGCCGGCCTCTGGTACGGCCGGATCGACTGGTCCGGCCCGGCCGGCGAGGGCGTCGCGCGGGCGGTCGGGCCGATGGCGGCGCCGGCCGCGGTGATGGGCGCGCTCCTGGTCGCCGCGGCCGCCCAGTGGGCCGGCAAGGCGGACGAGGATGCCGCGCCGGAGCGCGACCAGCGGCGCGCGGACCTCGCCGAGTGGGCCCGCGCCTGCGCCCCCCACCTCGCCGCCACGGCGGTGGCCGCCCTGCTGCTCGGCCGCTGCGGGCGCGCCGGCGCGCTGGATCCGGTCGAGATCGCGGCCGGGGTGGCGCTGGTGACCGCGATGCTCGCGCGCCAGATGGTCACGCTGCGGACCGGCCAGCGGCTCGTGACGGCGCTGGGGGAGGCCGAGCGCGAGGTACGGCACTGGGTCACCCACGATCCGCTCACCGAGCTCGCCAACCGGGGTCTTTTCCACCAGCGGCTGACCGACGCGCTGACGGCCAGCCGACGGGACGGACGCGACGTCGCCGTCCTGTACTGCGACCTCGACGACTTCCGCGTCATCAACGACAGCCTCGGCCACGCCGCCGGCGACCACCTCCTGCGCGCCGTCGGCCAGCGGCTGCGGCACTGCGTGCGCACGTCGGACACGGTCGCCCGGCTGGGCGCCGACGAGTTCGCCGTCCTGCTCGACGGCGGGCGGGAGCTGCCCGAGCAGGTGGCCGAGCGGGTGCTCGTCGCCCTGCGCCAGCCGGTGGCGGTCGGCGGCCACCACTGGCCCGTGCGCGCCAGCGTCGGGCTGGTCGTGGCCGGGCGGACCCAGGAGACGACCGAGGCCCTGCTGCGCCGCGCCGACACCGCGCTGCACGCGGCGAAGCAGACGGGCAAGAACCGGCTGGTCGTCTACCGGCCCGGCCTGAGCGCGACGCCCGGCGCCCAGCTCGTGGCGGGGACCCATCTCGCGGACGCGCTGGCGACGGCGCTGCGCCGCGGCGGCTGGTCGGCCGGCTTCGCCGTGCACTACCAGCCCATCGTGCGCCTTCGGGACCGCCGGCCGGTCGCCCTGGAGGCCCTCGCGCGGTGGACGGCCCCCGGGCGCGGGCCGGTGCCCCCCGGCACCTTCGTCGCCGCCGCCGAGAACAGCGGAATCGTCGGCACCCTCGACGACATGATCCTCAGTCAGGCCTGCGCGGAGATCGCGGTGGCCTACCCCGATCCGGGGCTTCGCCTGCACGTCAACGTGTCCGCGAGCCGGGTCGCGGACACGACCCTGCTGGACAGCGTGGCGCGGGCGCTGGCCGCGAGCCGGTTCGACCCGTCCCGCCTCGTCGTCGAGGTCACCGAGACCAGCCGGATCAGCGACCTGCACGGCGCGCGGGAGGTGCTCGAGGAGGTCCGCGCGCTGGGCGTCGCCGTCGCCCTCGACGACGTCGGTGCCGGCCACAGCACGCTGGCAGCCCTGCACCTGCTGCCGGTGGACGTGGTCAAGCTCGATCGGACCCTGCTCGAACCACCGCGGGAGGGCGGCCGGGTCGCCGCCATGCGCCGCTGGATGATCAGCATGGCGCACGACCTGGGCGCGGTGGTCGTCGCGGAGGGGATCGAGCAGGAGGGCCAGGTGGCCGAACTGGAGGAGCTCGGCTGCGAACTCGGCCAGGGGTACCACTTCGCGCGACCCGGGCCGCTGCCGGCGCCGCTGGTCGCGCGGTGGGCCGCGACGGAGGAGGAGGAGAGCGGTCCGGCGGCCCCGGGCGCGCAGGGCGAGGGCGCCGCCGGCCGGCGGATCGGGATGGCGGGCCGGTGGCCGCGAGCCGCCGGGCCGTCCGCCGCCGCGATCTGAGCCCGCACCCCGGCGGTCGGTCCGGTCAGTCCCGTCAGTCCCGTCGGTCTGGTCAGTCCCGTCGGTCCGGTCAGTCCGGCGTGGCGCCGTCGAGCGCGGCCGCGGTGGCGCTGCCCACGCCGAGCAGGCGGGCACGGTCGAGGTCCTCCACCGTGTCGACGTCGTGGCGCAGGCCGGGCACGGTGGCGCCCAGCGGGCCGGTGATGTCGACCGCGCCGGAGCGCCGGTGCGCCTCGCGGCTACGCGGCCCGAAGGACGGGTCCAGCGCGGCGCCCGCCGTGGCGGTGAGCAGGACGGTGCCGGTGCCGGCCGCGTCGGCGAGGACCGCGCGCGGATGCCTGCCGGCCTCGGCCAGCGCGCGGGCCAGCTCCTGCGTGCGCAGCGCCGGCAGATCGGCGGACAGCGCGGCCAGCGGGCGCCCCGGCCAGCGCTCGCCCGCCACCGTCGCGCCGTGCGCCAGCGCCGGATTGAGACCCTCGTCCGGCACGTCGGGCAGGACGACGAGCCGGGCCCGCACGGCCGGCGTCAGGGCTCGCTGGACCGCCGGTTCGTTGGTGATCACCATGACGACGGCCACCAGCTCACTCGCGGTGGTGAGCACGGCCGTGACGGTGTCGAGCGCCATGGCGAGCGCGAGCCGGCCACGGTCCGGACGCAGCAGCCGGGACTTCGCCCGCGCCAGGTTCTTCAGCGGCAGCAGCACCGTCCACGGCGCCTGACCCGGGGGGAATGACACGAACGCGACCATAGGCCATGGCGAGGCCGTTGCAGGCGTGCTGGACGGTCCTGGGGTGGGTGGCCGGGTTGGTCCTGAACGTATCGTCGGCGTCGTCAGGAGATCGCCGAGGGTGCGTCACGCGTCGCCCGGGCGCGTTCCCGGCGTCACGGCCGTGGCGATGTGCCTGGTGAGCGGCGCATCCATCGTCCTGCCCCGCGGGGCGGCGGTTACGGTCGACGGAGGGGCCGCGGCGCCCGGATCGCGGCGCCGGTCCCGCGAGGACCGACCGAAGGGAATGATCATCTTCATGACCGCCCGTGCCCGGAGGACCGCCGCGTGAGGCGGGTGGCGGTGCTCGCCGCCGGGTCCTGGGGCACCGTCTTCGCCAAGGTGCTCGCGGATGCCGGCGCCCGGGTCGACCTCGTCGCCAGGGACGCCGATGTCGTCAGGGCGATCAACGACCGGCACGTCAACCCGCGTTACCTGCCGTCGGTCCGTCTCCCGGACCAGGTCCGGGCGACCGTCGACCCGGCGCGGGCGCTCGCGCGCGCCCAGCTGGTCGTGCTGGCGGTGCCGTCGCAGGCGCTGCGGTCGGTGCTCGCCCCCTGGGCGGCGCTCGCCGCGCCCGACGCCATCTGGGTCAGCCTGATGAAGGGCGTCGAGGCGGCGAGCCGGCAGCGGATGAGCGAGGTCATCGCGGAGGTGGCCGGCGTCGACCGGGCGCGCATCGCGGTGGTCAGCGGGCCGAATCTGGCTCACGAGATCGCCGCCGAGCATCCGGCCGCGACCGTGGTGGCGAGCCCGTCGCCGCACACCGCGCGGGTCGTCCAGGCTGCCTGCTGGACGCCGTACTTCCGGCCCTACACCAACGCCGACGTGACCGGATGCGAGCTCGGGGGCGCGGTGAAGAACGTCATCGCGCTGGCCGCCGGCATGCTCGAGGGCATGGGGTTCGGGACGAACAGCCAGGCGTCCCTCATCACCCGCGGGCTGGCGGAGACCGTGCGCCTCGGCGTCGCGCTCGGCGCCGATCCGATGACCTTCGCGGGCCTCGCCGGTCTCGGTGACCTGGTGGCGACCTGCGGGTCGCCGCTGTCGCGCAACCGGACGTTCGGGGAGAAGCTCGGCCGGGGCCTCACCCTCGCCCAGGTGGAGGCCGAGCAGCGGCAGGTGGCCGAGGGGGTCCGGTCCTGCCGGCCGCTGCTCGCCATGGCCGAGCGGCACGGTGTGTCGATGCCGATCACCCGGCAGGTGGAGCGGGTCCTCTACGAGGGTCTGCCGCCGATGGAGGCGGTCAAGGACCTGATGAGCCGCGAGCCGGGGCCGGAGTACCGGCCGGTGTCCCAACCCACCGGGGCAGGCTCCTAGGGTCGCCCCGGTACTTAGCCCACCGGGGCGGGCTCGACCCGTGCCCCGATCGAGCGCAGCTTGCCGACCGGATCCTCGTAGCCGCGCTCCAGGAACCGGGTGCCGCGGATCACGCTGGTGCCCTCGGCCACCAGCGCCGCGAGCACGTAGGCGAAGCCGGCCCGCAGATCCGGGATCGCCAGGTCCCCGCCGGTCAGCGGCGTCGGCCCGCTCACGACCGCCGAGTGCTCGAAGTCGCGGGCGGCGAACCGGCAGGACTTCCCGCCCAGGCACAGCGTTGACAGGGCGATGTCCGCGCCCATCTCGGCGAGCTGGCGGGTGTAGCCGAACCGGTCCTCATAGATCGTCTCGTGCACGACCGAGGCGCCGCGCGCCTGGGTGAGCAGCACCACGAGCGGCTGCTGCCAGTCGGTCATGAAGCCGGGGTGCACGTCGGTCTGGACGTGCGCGGCGGTCAGCGGGCGGGACCGGAAGAACGTCATGCCCCGGGGCGTCACCTCGAACTCGCCGCCGAGGCGGCGCAGGTGGTTCAGGAACGTCATCAGATGCTCCTGGCGGGCGCCGACCACCTCCACCCGGCCGCCGGTGGCGACGGCGGCGGCCGCGAAGGAGGCGACCTCGATGCGGTCGTGGATCGGCGCGTGGGTGGCGCCCCGCAGATGGTCCACGCCCTGGACGACGATCGTCCGGTCCGCCTCGACGTCGACGAGCGCGCCCATCTGCTGCAGGAACAGGATGAGGTCGACGACCTCCGGCTCGACGGCGGCGTTCGAGATCACCGTGGTCCCCTGTGCCCGGACGGCGGCGAGCAGCAGGTTCTCCGTGGCGCCGACGCTCGGGAAGGGCAGCGCGACGTGGGTGCCCCTCAGCCCGAGCGTCTTCACCTGGACGGACCGCAGCTGCTCGACGATCTCCGCGCCCATCGCCCGCAGGCCCGCGAGGTGGAAGTCCACCGGGCGCTTGCCGATCCGGCAGCCACCGGGCAGCGGAATGACCGCCTCGCCGACGCGGTGCAACAGCGGGCCCATCATCAGGATCGGGATCCGGTTCACCCCGGAGTAGGCCTCGGACAGCGAGGCCTCGACGATCCGTTCGGTCGTCAGCCGGACGGTGTGGTCGTCCAGCCACTCGACGTGGGTGCCGAGCTCGGCCAGCATGCCCAGCACGACGTCGACCTCGGCGATGCGCGGCACCCGGGTCAGGGTGCACGGCTGCGGGGTCAGCAGCGTCGCGACCAGCAGCTTCGTGACCGAGTTCTTGGCGCCGGAGGCCTCGACCGAGCCGTGCAGCGGCTCGCCGCCCTCGATCCGGTACCACCGGTGGTCCGTGCCGCCCGGCGTCGTCGCTGCAGCGTTGGTCGCCCCCACGGGCTACCTCCCATGGCGATGGTGCGGATGCATCAGGTCACATGTGGCGGGCCGATTGAACCAGAAGTGCTAGCGGCGCGCGGGGCCGGACCGGCGGCGGCTACCTGCGGTGACGATAGCCGTGGTCCACCGGCCCGATGCCCGCGCCGAGGGGGAACCCGGCCGCCAGCGCGCCGCTGACGTAGTCCTTCGCGGCCTTCGCCGCCTGCTCCGGCGTGTCGCCCCAGGCGAGTCGGGAGGCGAGGGCGGAGGCCAGGGTGCAGCCGGTGCCATGGGTGTGCCGCCGGTCCAGGCGGGGACCGCGCAGCAGGAACCGCGAGGTGCCGTCGGTCAGCAGATCGACCGCGTCGCCGCGAAGATGCCCACCCTTGACGAGCACCCAGGCCGGGCCCAGCGCGAGCAGCGCCTCGGCGGCGCGCGGCAGGTCCGCGGCGTCGTGGACCTCGACGCCGGTCAGCAGCCGGACCTCGTCCAGGTTCGGTGTCACCACCGTCGCGCGGGGCAGCAGCTCGCGGCGCACGACGTCGACCGCGTCCGGGGCCAGCAGCGGGTCGCCGTGCTTCGAGACGCCCACCGGATCGACGACGACCGGTGCCCGGGTCCGGTCCAGCTCCCCGGCGACGAGCGCGACGAGCGCGGCCGAGGAAAGCATGCCGGTCTTGACCACGTCGACCCCGATGTCGTCGACGACCGCGCGGATCTGCCCGCGCACCGCCTCGGCCGGTAGATCCCACACGCCGTGGACGCCGACGGAGTTCTGCGCCGTCACGGCGACGATCGCGCTCATCCCGTGCACGCCGAACTCGAGCATCGTCTTCAGATCGGCCTGGATGCCCGCGCCGCCGCCCGAGTCCGAGCCGGCGATGGTCAGGGCGCGCGGCGGGGCACCGGCCGGTTCGTGGCAGGTCATCACGTGTCTCTCCGGTCTTCACAATCCGTAGCTGTGATCGTGGCTGCCATCACAATCGGGTACGAGAACGGGCCGTCGGGCCCCAGGATTGGGGACCGGACGAGCGCGCGGTGGTCGTCAATCGACCACCGCCGGCCGAGTCGAGGAAATTCCTCGGCCGCGGAGGCTCTCATCCGGCCCGTTTGCCTGTTACCTTCTGTCGGCCCGTAGTTCTGCTCGACGGGCTGTCGACGTCCGACGAGGGAGCGTCTGTGGTCCACGCGTACATCCTTATCCAGACCGAGGTCGGCAAGTCCGCGTCGGTTGCCAAGGAGATCGAGCAGATCCCCGGGGTCACCCAGGCCGAGGACGTGACCGGCCCCTACGACGTCATCGTGCGTGCCGAGGCGCCCACGGTGGACGATCTCGGCAAGATGGTCATGTCCAGGGTGCAGTCGGTCGACGGCATCACCCGGACACTGACCTGCCCCGTCGTCCATTTCTGACGGTCTGGTCCCGACCGGCGGCGATCGGCGTGATCGGGGCATCACGGTGCCAACCGGCGCCCACGACCGGCGGGGGCGAGCGACCGTCCGGGTGGGGGCGGTCCTCGCTCTGGCGGCGGGCGTCCTGCTCGCCGCCTGTGGCGGTCCCGGTCCGGTCCGGCTCACCGACGTCGCGGTGCCGGCGCCGTCGCAGCGGGCGTCGTGCGCCGCGCTCATCCAGGCGCTGCCCGCCTCGCTCGGCGACGGTCTCGACCGGCGCCGGCTCGACCCGCCGCAGACCAGCGCGGCCGCGTTCGGGCGCGGGCCGGTCGTCGTGTCCTGCGGGGCGGCCGGCGTCCCGGCCAGCTACCGGCCTGACTCCAGGCTGTCCGTGATCGACGACGTCGGCTGGTTCTCGGAGAAGGTGGGCGACGGCATGCGGTTCTCGACGCCGACCCGCTCGCCGCACATCGTGCTCACCATGCCCGCCGCCGCTCTGGAGGACGCGCAGCCCTTCGACGTGCTCGTCGGGGTGGCGGCCGCCGTGCGGGCGCACAGCCGGTCGACGACGGCCTGACGGCCTCGTCCCGCCATCCACGGCCTCGTCCCGGCCGCGTGGGCGGTGTCAGCGCAGCCCGGCGCCGTCGCGCAGGGCCAGGCGCACCAGCCGGTCGACCAGCGCCGGGTAGTCGACGCCGCTCGCCGCCCACATGCGCGGGAACATCGACATCGGGGTGAAGCCGGGCATCGTGTTCACCTCGTTGACGACGACCTCGTCCGCCGGGGTCAGGAACACGTCGACCCGGGCCAGGCCCGCGCAGTCGAGCGCCTCGAACGCGGTGACCGCCACCCGCTGGACGCGGTCGAGCGCCGCCGGGGACAGCCGGGCCGGCACGTCGAAGCGGGTCTGGTCGGAGGCGTACTTCGCGTCGAAGTCGTAGAAACCGCTCGGCGACGAGACGATGATCTCCGCGGGCAGGCTCGCCTGCGGGGAGGTGCCGTCGAGCCGCCCGAGCACGCCGCACTCGATCTCGCGGCCGACGACCGCCGCCTCGATCAGAACTTTGGGATCGCTCGCCCGCGCGGCCTTCACCGCGGTGTCGAGGTCGGCCCAGGCGTCCACGCGGCTGATGCCGATGCTGGAGCCGCCGCGGGCCGGTTTGACGAACACGGGCAGTCCGAGCCGCTCCTGGTCCGCCTCGGACAGGCTCTGGCCGGCACGGAGCACGGCGTACGGCCCGACGGGCAGGCCGGCGGCCCGCAGCAGCGACTTCATGTGCTGCTTGTCCATCGCGGCGGCGCTGGCGAACACGCCGGAACCCACATAGGGCAGACCGGCCATCTCGAGCAGCCCCTGCACGGTGCCGTCCTCACCGAACGGGCCGTGCAGCAGGGGGAACACGACGTCCACGTCACCAATCGAGTCCCGCACGGACGACGCGGCGTCCCGCGGGGCGAGGCGACGGCCTGTCGGGTCGGGCGCGAGGACGATCCGCTGCCCGGCCGACGCCTGAACCGACGGCAGCCCGTCACCCCGCGGGGTGAGGGCGTCGGCGTCGTCGGGTAGCAGGAGCCAGCGACCGTCCTGGTCGATGCCGATCGGGAGGACGTCGTAGGCGTCGCGATCAAGAGCACGCAGCACACTGCTGGCGGACACGCAGGAGATCGCGTGCTCGGTGCTGCGGCCGCCGAACAGGAGGCCGAGCCGGATCCGACCGGGGGTTCCTGCCATGCCGGAGGATGCTGCCATGCCGGGACCCTAACGGATGGGCCGGGGCCTCCGGCAGGGCTTCGCGCGGGACGGCGTCAGCCGCGGGTGACCTTGCCGGCCTTGAGGCAGGAGGTGCAGACGTTCATCCGACGCCGCGCGCCACCCACCACGCCGCGCACGGTCTGGATGTTGGGGTTCCAGCGACGGCGAGTGCGTCGGTGGGAGTGGGAGACCGACATACCGAAGCCCGGCCCCTTGCCGCAGACGTCGCACACCGAAGACACGAGAGACACTCCGTCGAAGTAGTAAGTCGAAGTAGTAGCTGGTCGCCCGCGAGCGTGTACTCATCCCGAAAGCGATGGTCGGGAGAACCCGCGTGGCGGAAACCATGCCGAGCGTACCTCAGCCGCCGTGCCACCGGATGGGCCGATGTGGTCCCGACCGTGGGGCGTGCGGTGATCGGGCCCGGAGAACGTCGGTGGGGCGGTGCAGTATCTGGAGTGTGGTCGACCTCGACACGCCCCTGACGACGCTGCTCGGCGCACGTGCCGCCGGCCTGCTGGCGGACGGCCTCGACCTGCGCCTGGTCGGCGACCTCCTCGGGCATCTGCCCCGCCGCTACCACGAACGCGGCGAGCTGACCGACCTCGCGGACCTGGTCGTCGGCGAGACCGTCACCGTCCAGGCCCGGGTGGAGAGGATCGAGCGGCGGCCGATGCGCGACCGGCGCCGGTCGATGCTGAAGGTGACGGTGACGGACGGCCGCCAGTCGCTGCCGCTCACCTTCTTCAACCAGACCTGGCGGGAGCGTGATCTGCGTCCCGGGACGACCGCCCTGTTCGCCGGGAAGGTCGACGAGTACCGCGGCCGCTGGCAGCTCACCAACCCCGAGGTCCAGCTCCTGGAGACGGACGCGGACGGCGACGATGCGGGGCAGGGGTTCGCGAACGCGCTGGTGCCGATCTATCCGGCCGCCGCGAAGGTGCCGAGCTGGACACTGGCGCGCTGCGTGCGCCTGGCGCTGGACTCGCTGGACCCCCTCGACGATCCGCTGCCGGGCCGGCTGCGCGCGCAGCACCGCCTGCCGGCGCTCGCGGACGCCTTCCGGCTGGTGCACCAGCCGGCCTCGAGGGCCGAGGCCGCCCGCGGCCGCAAGCGCCTGACCTGGGACGAGGCGCTGGTGCTCCAGGTGGCGCTCGCGCGGCGCCGCCGCGAGGTGCAGGCGCAGGCCACCACCGCGCGGGTCGCCGGTCCGGACGGCCTGCTCGCCGCCTTCGACGCCGCGCTGCCCTTCCCGCTCACCGCGGGCCAGCGCGAGGTCGGCGCCGCCATCGCCGCGGACATGGCCCGCCCGGTGCCGATGCATCGGCTGCTGCAGGGGGAGGTCGGCTCGGGCAAGACGGTCGTGGCCCTGCGTGCGATGCTCGCCGTGGTGGACGCGGGCGGTCAGGCGGTGCTGCTGGCGCCGACCGAGACCCTCGCGGCGCAGCATCACCGCAGCCTGCGGGAGATGCTGGGCGACCTGGCCCGCCCGGGGGAGCTCGGGGGAGACCCGCGCGCCACGGGAGTGGTCCTCGTCACGGGCTCGATGGGTGCCCGGGCGCGGCGCGAGGCGTTGGCATCCCTCGCGAGCGCAGCGGCAGGCCTGGTCGTGGGCACCCACGCGCTGCTGCACGAGGACGTCGTCTTCGCCGACCTCGGCCTGATCATCGTCGACGAGCAGCACCGCTTCGGCGTCGAGCAGCGCGACGCGCTGCGCGCTCGTGGCCGGCGCCCGCCGCATCTGCTGGTCATGACCGCGACCCCGATCCCGCGCACGGTCGCCATGACCGTCTTCGGTGATCTGGAGGTCTCCGAGCTCACCGAACTGCCGGCCGGGCGCGCCCCGGTGTCGACGTACGTGGTCCCGGCCGCCGTGCGGTCGTGGACCGATCGCATGTGGGGGCGGATCCGCGACGAGGTCGCCGCCGGTCGCCAGGCCTACGTGGTCTGCCCGCGGATCGGCGGCGAGGGCGCGGACGACGACGACCCGGCCGCGGCCGCGGACCTGGCGGACGGGGCGGACGCGCGCGGGGCGCACCCGGCGGCCACCGTGGTCGAGGTGCTGCCGAGGCTCGCCGAGGGAGAGCTCGCGGGCCTGCGGGTCGAGTCGCTGCACGGCCGGCTGGCGCCGGCGCGGCGGGAGACCGTGATGAACGACTTCGCCGCCGGAAAGACCGACGTCCTGGTGGCGACCACCGTCATCGAGGTCGGGGTGAACGTCCCGAACGCCACGGTGATGGTCGTGCTGGACGCGGATCGTTTCGGGGTGTCCCAGCTGCACCAGCTCCGCGGCCGGGTGGGTCGCGGCACCGCCGCGGGCTGGTGCCTGCTGTACACGGCGGTCGACGAGGAGACCCCGGCCTGGCAACGGCTGGGCGCCGTCGCGGCGACCCGGGACGGGGCACAGCTCTCCCGGCTGGACCTGGAGCAGCGGCGGGAGGGCGACGTCCTGGGGGCGGCCCAGTCCGGGGGGCGCCGGTCGCTGCGGCTGCTGGCGCTGCTGCGGGACGAGGACCTCATCCGCCAGGCCCGGGTCGAGGCGGTCCGGATCGTCGAGGAGGATCCGGAGCTGACCGCTCATCCCGCTTTGCGGCGCCTGCTCGATGCCATGCTCGACGACACGAGCGCGGCCTTTCTGGAGAAGGGATGACCGACGTTCGATGACGCGCATCGTCGCCGGTAGTGCCGGCGGGCGACAACTGGTCGTTCCGCCGGGCAGGGCCACGCGCCCGACCTCCGACCGGGCCCGCGAGGGCCTTTTCAACAGTCTCGCCACCCTGGTGGATCTCGACGGCGCCCGCGTCGCCGATCTCTACGCGGGCTCCGGCGCGGTCGGGCTCGAGGCGCTGTCCCGGGGCGCGTCGCATGTGCTGCTGGTCGACCGCGATCCGGCGGCGATCCGCGCGCTGCGCCGGAACGTGACCATGCTGGGACTGCCGGGAGCGGAGATCCTCCAGTCGCCGGTAACGCGTGTGGTGCAGCACACGTCGGGGAATCCCTACGACGTGGTTTTCCTCGATCCGCCCTATGCGATGAGCGATGCCGAGGTCGGCGAGGTGCTGTCAATGCTCGCCGCCGGCGCGTGGCTGACTGCGGACGGTGTCTGTGTCGTCGAAAGGTCCCATCGATCGAGTCCGGTTGCATGGCCAGCTGGGTTGCGCGCTCTCCGTGACCGGAGGTACGGAGAGGGTGTCCTCTGGTACGGTATTCGATCATGAGGAGGGCAGCCTGTCCCGGTTCATTTGATCCGATCACCAACGGTCATCTCGACATCGTCATCAGGGCGAGCAAACTCTTTGATGAGGTCGTGGTCGCCGTCTCGATCAACAAGAACAAGGCGACCTTGTTCGCCATCGACGAGCGGATCGAGCTCATTCGGCAGGCGTTGCGAGATCATCCCGCTGCGCCGACAAATGTCGTGGTCGATTCGTCGCATGGGCTCGTCGTAGATTTCTGCCGTTCCCGAGGAATTCAGTCCATCGTCAAGGGGCTGCGGGCGGTGAGTGATTTCGACTACGAGCTGCAGATGGCCCAGATGAACAACTCGCTCGCTGGTGTGGAGACGCTCTTCATGAGCACGAATCCGCAATATGCTTTTCTGTCGTCGAGTCTGGTCAAGGAGGTCGCCCGCTACGGCGGTGACGTCTCCGGGCTCGTCCCCGACGTCGTGCTGAAGGCGCTGCGCGACCGCGGCGGCCAGTAGGGCGGGCGTGGCGGGGCCACGGCGGGCGGGTGCCGGCGGGGAGCGCGCCCGGCCGCCCGGTGGCGCGATCGGATAGGCTGGACGAGAGCCGTCGACTGACTGGGTTCGGATCCGTCCGACGCCCCTCGGTGAGCGGGCTCCGGGCGCTCGGATGAGCCGGGCTCCCGCGGATCCCCGCTCGCCAGCCGACGTCGACCGTGACCACATCCATGTAGGCCCCGCCATCGGCGGGCGTCCCGACTCGGACCAGACGTGAACGTGACTGCCGCCATGACCGGATCACAGCCCCGCCGCCGCACCCCCAAGGGCCCCCTGGTGCTCGACACCCGGGAACTTGGCCGGCGCCCGGGGTCCATGAGGCCTGTGCGTACCCAGGTCGAGCTCCCGGCCGACCTCGGCACGGAGATGATGTGGGTCGCCCCGGGCGCGACGGGCACGCTGGACCTGCGGCTCGAGTCGGTGATCGAGGGCGTCCTGGTCAGTGGCACCGTGGTCGCCCCGCTACAGGGGGAGTGCGCCCGCTGCCTCGAAGGCCTGAGCGACGTCGGCACGGTCGAGCTCCGTGAGCTGTTCTACTACCCTGACCGGGCGGCCGACATGTCGCAGGAGGACGAGGACGTCCGCGTTCTCGTCGACGACCACGCGGACCTCGCGCCGGTGGTGCGCGACGCCCTGGTCCTGGACCTGCCGCTGTCGCCCACCTGCCGGCCGGACTGCGCGGGCCTCTGCGTCGACTGCGGCGCCCGGCTGGACGACGTCGGGCCGGATCACTCGCACGCCCGTTCCGACCCTCGGTGGGCCGCCCTGTCCGGCTTGGCGCAGGACACTCCGACAGGAGCTGAGCAGGGTCCGCTGGACCCTGACGAGAACAAGGAGAAGGAATAGTGGCCGTCCCGAAACGGCGCACCTCGCGCAGCAACACCCGCTCCCGCCGTTCGCAGTGGAAGGCCGCCGTGCCGACCCTCGCGAAGTGCTCGCGTGGGCACGTGATCCGGCCGCACACCGTGTGCACGACGTGCGGCCGGTACAACGATCGTCAGGTGCTTGACGTCTGACCCGATGTGACCCGCATCGCCGTAGACCTGCTGGGGGAGGGGCTGCCCGCTGGACCCCTCCTCGAGGCGTTGCCCACCGCGCTGGACGCTGATCCACGCCTCGTGCTGATCCTCGTGGCGGCCGAGGGCGGCGTCGAGGACGACCTGGCCAGGTTGGGCATCGCCCCAGGCGAGCGAGTGCTGCTGCGGAGCGCGTCGCAGTCGGTCGACGGCGGTCCGCAGGCGCTGCGGGACGTGCGCGGGCGGCGCGGCGCGGGCGTCCGGGTCGCGGCCCGGCTCGTGCGCGACGGCGAGGCGGACGCCATGGTCTCCGTGGCGCCGGTCGAGTCCGTCCTCGCGGCCGCCCAGTTCACGTACGGCCTGCTACCCGGCGCGACGCGGGCGGTGCTCGCCTCGGTCGTCGGTGAGCGCGAGGCGGGTGTCGTCCTGTGTGACGCGGGGGGTGGCCCGTTCGGTACCGCTGACGAGTTCGCGCAGAGCGCGCTGCTCGGTGGTGCGTACGCGGCACTGCGCTTCTCCACCCGGGCGCCCAGGGTGGGCCTGCTGACCGCGCGGGTCGCGCTGGTGGACCCGCTGCGCGACGCCGCCGACGAGGCGCTGCGGACGCTCGACCTGGACTATCTCGGCCCGCGTACGCCTGATCTCGCCGTTGCGACGGCGGCCGGGCCGGGCCGGGAACTCGAGGTCGTGGTCACCGACGGCTACACCGGCGACATCGTGCTCTCGGTCATCCGGGCAGCGCTGGAACGGCGGCGCCCGCGCGGCGCGGCGGACAGGGGTACCGAGCTGGATCCGGCATGGGGAACACTGGAGGATCCTGAGGTGCGGGGGGGAACGATCGTGTTGGGGGTCGACGGCGTCGCGGTGCACGCCGACCGCGGCGAAGGAGGTTCCGTGGATGCCGGCGGCGACGGTCTGCTCGCGGCCCTGAGGGTCGCCTCGTTGGCCGTTCGGGGGGATCTGTGCTTGCACGCCCGGACGGCGCTGGCGACGCTCGTCGCCCGGCGGCGAGCCCGAGCCGGGCTGGTCGGATGACCCGCCAGCTGCCGCCGACGCCCCCGCGCGAGGGCCTGATCAAGGTCCTGGACGCCGACATCGACCAGGAGCTGCTTGATCGCGCGCTGACGCACCGCTCGTACGCGTACGAGAAGGGCGGCCTGCCGACCAACGAGCGGCTGGAGTTCCTCGGCGACGCCGTTCTCGGCCTCGTCGTCACCGCCGCCCTCTTCCTGCGCCATCCCGACCTGCCCGAGGGGCAGCTGGCCAAGCAGCGCGCCTCGGTGGTCAACATGCGCGCGCTCGCCGCGGTGGCCCGCGGGATCGGCCCGACCGGCCTCGGCCCCTACCTGCTGCTCGGCCGCGGCGAGGAGACGACCGGCGGCCGGGACAAGGCGAGCATCCTCGCCGACACCCTCGAGGCGATCATCGGCGCCGTCTACCTGTCGGCGGGGCTCGACGTGGCCTCCGACTTCGTCCACCGGCTGTTCGACCCGTTGCTGGACGAGGCCGCGGGCCGTGGCGCCGGCCTGGACTGGAAGACCTCGCTGCAGGAACAGACGGCGCTGCTCGCGCTCGGCCCGCCCGAGTACGTGGTCGCGGAGGCCGGTCCGGACCACGCCAAGCGGTTCACCGCCTTCGCGAGGATCGCCGGAGAGGCGCTCGGCGAGGGCGAGGGCGGTAGTAAGAAGGAGGCCGAGCAGCGGGCGGCCGCCGCCGCCTTCGCGGTGCTGGAGCGCCGAGCGTCGGCCGCGGCGCAGCAGGGTGACGCGGACGCGGCGGCGGGCGGCGCGCCGGCCGGTCCGGCGGTGAGCGGGACGGACGGTGCCGGCGCCGCCTCCGGCGTGCGGGAGCGTGGCGGCGACGTGCCGGCTGCCTGACCGGGGCCTGGCGTTCGTCGTCGGCGGTCATCATGCCTGAGCTTCCCGAGGTGGAGGTCGTTCGGCGCGGGCTCGAGCGCGGGGTCGTCGGGCGGGTGATCCGTGAGGTCGAGGTGTCCCACCCCCGGGCGGTGCGCCGGCATGTGGCGGGAGCGGCGGACTTCCGATCCCTGCTGGTCGGCCGGCGCATCATCGCGGCGAACCGGCGCGGCAAGTACCTCTGGCTCGCGCTGTGCCCGGAGCCGGCGGCCGGTGAGCACACGTCGACCGGCGCCGGGGACGCGCTGATCGCCCACCTCGGCATGAGTGGGCAGCTCCTGGTGGTGCCGTCGGGGTCACCGGATCAGAAACATCTGCGGGTGCGGTTCGTCTTCGCCGATGAGGGCCGTGAGCTGCGCTTCGTCGACCAGCGCACCTTCGGCGGCCTCGCGATCGACGTCGGCGGCGCGCAGCTGCCCGCGCCGATCGCCCACATCGCCCGCGATCCGCTCGACCCCGCGTTCGACGAGGACGCCGTGATCGGGCGCCTGCGCCGGCGGCGCACTGGCATCAAGCGGGCGCTGCTGGACCAGACGCTGCTCAGCGGGGTCGGCAACATCTACGCGGACGAGGCCCTGTGGGCGGCGCGGCTGCACTACGCCCGGCCGACCGAGACCATGAACCGGCCGGAGATCCGCCGCCTGCTGGTGGAGGTCCGTGCGGTCATGGCCGCCGCGCTCGACGCGGGCGGCACCTCCTTCGACCGGCTCTACGTCTCCACGGAGGGGGTCAGCGGGCTGTTCGAGCGCTCGCTCGAGGTCTACGGCCGCGCCGGTCAGCCGTGCGGCCGGTGCGGCGGCACCATCCGGCGCGACGCGTTCATGAACCGCTCCAGCTTCACCTGCCCGATCTGCCAGCCTCCACCCCGCCACCCCAGGTGGTAGCATTCGATCACACGTTCGACAGCTACCCTCCTCCCGAGGGCGTGCGGGCGGGCGTGGCGCTCGTGGCGGCGGAGGGAGCCCGTCCGCCGCGGGTGAGGGATGTTGTCGCCTTGTCCGGGGCCGAGTTCGGGATCTTCCCTGCTCGGCGAGGCATCGCCGAGAGTGCCGGGTCGCGTTGTGGCCATCCGGCACAAGAGGGATGGAGGCGCCCCATGAATCCGGACGCGTTGCTCGGCCGGGTGCGCAAGCTGCTCGCCATGGCGGAGGGCGAGGGTCTGACCGAGGCGGCCCGAGAGGCCTACAACACCAAGGCAGCCGAGCTCATCGCCCAGTACGGGATCGACCGGGCGCTGCTGGAGGCGGCCGAGCCGCGGCGGGCGGCGGCGGATCTCGTGGTGACGGTCGAGTCGCCTTACGCCCGCGACAAGATCTCGCTGCTCGCGAGCGTCGCCACGCCCCTGGGCTGCCGGCTCGTGCACCGCACCATGCGCCGGGCGCAGGGGGTCGAGCACTCCGCGCACCTGTTCGGTATGGACGCGGACATCCAGCGCGTGCAGCTGTTGTTCACCTCGCTGCTGGTACAGCAGGTGTACGGACTGGCCGCGGTGCGACCGCCGCGATGCGAGGACCCGCGGGCGTACCGGCGGTCGTGGATGGCCGGCTTCGCGCTCGCGGTCGCGGAGCGTCTGACAAAGGCGGAGTGGACGGCGCGGGAGCGGGCGCAGGCGCGGCAGCGGGCGGAACCGGCCGAGGAGCCCGGCGGTCCGTCGGTGGCCGTCGTCCTCGCGGATCGCAGCCGGCGGGTGGACGCGCACATGGCCACCGTCTATCCGCGGCTGCGGACCCCCCGGGCCCGGCAGCTGTCGGGAAGTGGCGGGCGGGAGGGATACCAGGCCGGCGAGCGAGCCGATCTCGGTTACGACAACCGGATCTCCAGCCGGGTCTCACCGGCGATCGGCTCGCGGGGATGATGGACAGCCTGCCGGGCTACAGCTTTCCGCCCGGCAGGTTCGGAACCGCGGTCTGCGTGGGGCCGGCGGTTCGCGGTGGTGCGTAGCCAGGGCCGATGATCTTGTCCTGGTCGTCGACCGGCCCCGGCGTCACATGGCGATCGCCCTCGACGCTCGCATGCGGCACCGGTAGCGAACCGCCCTCCTGATGAAAGTCCTGACCGCAACCACTGAGTACGAGCGCCGACCCGAGGGCGGCGCCGACGAGCGCCACGACGGTGGGCTTCCGGCGCGAGCGTGGCTGGTTCGGCCGCGAGCGCTGAAGGCCCACCGGCCGCCGGGACCCGCCCGGCTGGCCCGCCATGTCTGGGAATGATGAGGTGTCCACGATGGCCAGTACCCTACCTCGCTGATGAGTGAAGGACCCGTGATGCAGACGCAGGTTGGCACGACCGTGGTCCGGTTCACCGCCGTGGTCGTCGGGAGAGTTCAGCGGGTCGGTTTTCGCGACTACGTGCGTACTCGGGCGCGACGGCTGGGACTGGTCGGATCCGCCACCAATCTGCCGGATGGTGCGGTCGAGGTGATTGCGGAAGGCGACGAGTCCGCGTGTCGGGATCTGGCCCGGCTACTCGTGACAGGTCACACTCCTGGGTGGACCGACCGTGTGCAGCTGGTGTGGCGTAGCGCACAGGGCGATCTGGCTGACTTCCGCCGGAAGTGACCGCTTGTCGACGGTGTGCACGCGGCCCTGTCATCAGGATGACGGTCAAGTTTTTGTGTGTTCCCCAGATCGACCGGGGGGCATGTGGCATGCTCTTGACTTTCGGTCACCCGGCGTGGGATCCTGGAGTCATTGTTGGGGGCGCACTCTGATCTGTTTGGATCTTGTGTTGTCCGACGCCCACTAGGTCACTCATCGTGGAGGACCATTACCATGGCGAAGGCCCTTTTCGGCCACGTCGGTTCCGGCAGCGACCTGCGTCTCTCTTACGAGGTGCGCCGGCTCCGTGCCCGAGTCGCGGAGCTTGAGGCAGAGCTGACTCGAGTACGTGAGGTCAACGAGGCACTGGTCGGGGGTGTCGACGTGCCGGAGGATGTCCGGGCGCTCGACGCCGAGCCGGCCTACAGCTGAGCTGAGGGTTGCGGTGGGGTGTCGCGCGCACTGCGGGCCCCGCTAGGCCGGTCCCGAATTCCTGTATTTCGTCTCTATTTGCGCGCGTTGTCACCCTAGCTCTGGGTAATCATCCTCTATTCTTGGGTGATCGATTCATCCCTGGGGGGTGTTTCACGTTCTCGTGTGGACGCACGTTCGCGCGTGCCTCCATTGAGGCGTGGTGCTGACGCGTGAGATTCGGCGGTTCGCCCAGGTGGTGGATTGGCCGAACGGTGCGTCTCGGAGTCGCGGCGTTGGCGGAGTGTGGTCGTATGACCGCGCTCCGCTGCTCGATAGTATGTGGACGTCCCTCGTCGGTGGGCAGCGCTGCTGATCATCCGCCGCACGTCCCCTGCTGACCGCTGCTCCGGAGACCGGTGCACCTCAAGAACCTGACCCTGCGGGGCTTCAAGTCCTTCGCCAGCTCGACGTCGTTACACCTCGAGCCGGGAATCACCTGTGTGGTCGGGCCGAACGGGTCCGGTAAGAGCAATGTGGTCGATGCCATCGCCTGGGTGCTCGGGGAGCAGGGGGCCAAGGCGCTGCGCGGCGGCACCATGTCCGACGTCATCTTCGCAGGCACGCCCGCGCGCCCCGCGCTCGGCCGTGCCGAGGTGCTGCTGACGATCGACAACTCGGACGGCGCGTTGCCGATCGAGTACACGGAGGTCACGGTCGGCCGGCTGCTCTTCCGCAGCGGCGAGAGTGAATACACGATCAATGGCACCGGTTGCCGGCTCCTCGACATTCAGGAGCTGATGAGCGATTCCGGAATCGGCCGCGAACTCCACGTCATCGTCGGGCAGGGTCAGCTCGATGCCGTTCTCCATGCCCGGCCGGAGGATCGGCGAGCATTCGTCGAGGAGGCGGCCGGCGTTCTCAAGCATCGCAAGCGCAAGGAGAAGGCGCTGCGCAAGCTCGAGGCGATGGCGGCGAATCTCACCCGTCTGACCGATCTGTCCGCAGAACTGCGCCGCCAGCTCGGCCCGCTCGGGCGCCAGGCCGAGATCGCCCGCAAGGCCGGTGCCATCCAGGCGTCCCTGCGTGACGCGCGGCTGCGGCTGCTCGCCGACGACCTGCACACCGCGCGCACGGCCATGGCGACCGATGCCGCCGACGAGCAGGTCCTTCGCCGCCGCCTCACCGAGACCGAGGCGGCCCACGCCACGGCGGCCCAGCGCGAGGAACGCCTGCAGACAGAGCTCGCCGAGATCGTTCCTCGTACCACCGAGACCCAGCGGACCTGGTACGCGATCGCCTCCCTGCGCGAGCGGTTGCTGGGCACCCGCTCGCTCGCCACCGAGCGGGCCCGGTTGCTGCGCACGGCCTCCGACGAGCTGCGCGGCCGGCGCGATCCGGAGGAGCTCGAGCAGGAGGCAACCGCCGTTCGTGAGCAGGAGGTGGCTCTCGCCGAGCGGCTGGAGATCGACCGGGAGCGGCTCGAGCAGGTCGTGGCGCGCCGCGGTGACCTCGAGGAGGCGCTCGCGAGCGAGGAGCGGGAGCTGATCGCCGCCGCCCGCGCCGCCTCGTCCCGGCGGGAGGAGATCGCCCGACTAGCCGGCCAGGTGGAGGCGGCCCGGTCGCGCGCGAGCGGCGCCGAGCAGGAGATCGTCCGTGCCACCGAGGCGCTGACGGCCGCCAGCGAGCGTGCCACCGAGACCGCTGAGTCGCGCTCCGCGCTGGACGACGAGCTGCGGCGGATGGAGGACGCCCGGACGGAACTCGCCGAGCGGCACAGTGCCGCGGTGGCGGTGCACGCCACCGCGGTGGACCGGCTGGAGACGCTGCGCGCCCAGGAGCGTTCCGCGGAGCGCGACCGCGCGTCCTGGGCCGCCCGTCACGACGCGCTGGTGCTCTCGCTGTCCCCGGCGGATGGCGTCGCCGCCCTGCTGGAGGCGTCGCGGCGGACCGAGGCCGGCGCGGCCGGCGAGCCCGTCGAGGTGTCCCCGACGGCGCCGCACGATCCGGCGGCCGGGCCCGGCGGGGGCGGCGTGGGGCGCCCTGGCGGCAAGGGACGTCGGCAGCGCGCCGGCGGCGGCCGGGAGACCGGGTCCGCGACCGCCGGCACCGCCGCCGCGCGGCCGGCGCCACCACCGCTGGACGCCGCCTTCACCCCCCTTGGCCGGCTCTCCGGCGTCCTGACCGTGCGCGACGGCGCGCAGGCCGCCATCGCGGCGGCCCTCGGGCCCGCGGCGGATGCCCTGCTGGTGGCCTCCCCGGCGCAGGTTCTGATCGCGTTCACCTGGCTGCGGGATGCCGATGCCGGCCGGGCCGCCCTGGTCCTGGCGGCCGGGCCTGCCGGGCCTGCCGGGCCGGGTGGCTCGGGGAGCGCGGCGGGGGGCGGCGGGCTGCCGGCGGGCTGCGTCCCGGCGCTGGACCTGGTGGAGGTCATCGACGAGCGGTTCCGGCCCGCGGTGACGTTCCTGCTGGCACGCACGGTCGTGGTGGACGATCTGCCGGCGGCGCGGCGGGCCGCGTCCGACCAGCCGGAGCTGCACGTGGTCACCAGGGCCGGAGACGTGCTCGGGCCGGCGCTCGCGGTGGGCGGAAGCGCGAATCCCCCCTCGGCGATCGAGCTGCGCGCGGCCGCCGACGAGGCGCAGGCCGGCGTCGCCGCGTCGAGCCGGCAGGCCGAGACGGCCCGCGAGTCGCTGGGCCCGGCCCGCGCCGAGGTCGACCGGGCCCGGGCCGCGATCGACGCGGCGCTCGCGGCCCTGCACGGCGCCGACGCGCGCCATCGCGCGCTGTCGGAGCAGCTGGCGCAGCTGGACCGCGCCGGCGGTAGTGCGGGAGCCGACGTGGCACGCCTCGAGGTCGCGCGGGGCCGGGCGGAGAGCGCACGCGACCGGGCCTACGGCGCGCTGACCGAGCTCGAGGGGTCGCTGGCGTCGATCTCCACCCAGCCGGAGATCGACGAACGCTCCTCCGAGGAACGGGACCGGCTGGTCAGTGCCACCTCCGCGGTGCGGGCGGCCGAGGTGGAGGCGCGGCTGGCGGTGCGCACCAGCGAGGAGCGGGTGCGTGCACTGCAGGGCCGGGCGGACGGCCTGATCCGGGCGGCGGCGAGCGAGCGGGCGGCCCGCGCGGCGGCGGCGCGGCGCCGCGAGGTGCGGGAGAGCCAGGCGGCGCTGGCGGCGGCGCTCGGCGACGCCGCGGGGCGGGCGCTCGACCGGCTGGACCAGTCGCTGGCCCGGGCCGCCACCGAGCGGGAGGAGGCCGACGCGCTGCGCCGGTCGACCGAGGCCGAGCTGTCCGCGGCCCGGGACCGGGGCCGCGCGCTGACGGCGGAGCTCGCCGGTCTGCGTGACGCCGCCCACCGGGACGAGCTGGCCCGGGCCGAGAAGCGCCTGCGGGTCGAGACGCTCGAGGGCAGGGCGATGGAGGAGTTCGGGATCGGCGGCGACGTGCTCGTCGCCGAGTTCGGGCCTCACCTGCCGGTACCGCCGGACGATCCGGACGGTTCCCCGGTGCCGTTCGACCGCGCCGAGCAGACCGCACGCGCGGCGACCGCGGACAAGCAGCTCACCCGCCTGGGCCGGGTCAACCCGCTGGCCCTCGAGGAGTTCGCGGCCCTGCAGGAGCGGGCGGCGTTCCTGTCCTCGCAGCTGGACGACATTCGCAGCACCCGGCGTGATCTGCTGCTGGTGGTGGAGGAGGTCGACGTCCGGGTCCGGGAAGTGTTCGCGGCGGCGTTCGCCGACACGGCCCGGGAGTTCGAGATCGTCTTCGCCACCCTGTTTCCTGGCGGTGAGGGCCGGCTGGTGCTCACCGACCCGGACGACATGCTGGCGACCGGGATCGAGGTCGAGGCGCGCCCGCCGGGCAAGAAGGTCAAGCGGCTGTCGCTGCTCTCGGGTGGCGAGCGCTCGCTGACCGCGCTCGCCCTCCTGCTGGCGATCTTCCGGGCCCGACCGTCGCCGTTCTATGTCCTGGATGAGGTCGAGGCGGCGCTCGACGACCGCAATCTCGGCCGGCTGCTGGAGGCGATCGAGGGTCTGCGGCAGAAGTCCCAGCTCATCATCATCACCCACCAGAAACGGACGATGGAGATCGCCGACGCCCTGTACGGCGTGGCGATGCGGGGCGACGGCATCACGACGGTGATCAGCCAGCGGCTGCGGGAGAACGCCGCGGTCTGAGCGCCCGGGTGGGGGTGCACCGAGGGTGAGGACGCCGAGCCGGCCGGCGGATCTGTCAGGATCGAGGGGTGGAGCTCCTCATCCTGATCGTCGTCATCAGCGTCGTCGCGGTGGCCACCATCGGCTTCGTGGTGGGCAGCGCCGTGCGGCGCCGTCCACGCCGGACCCTGACCGGCGGCGGAACCGAGCCGCGATTGCCCGCCGCCGGCGACGACGGCGGGCAGCCGCGGCCCGGGGCCGGCGGGATCGAGGGCGGGCGGGCGTCCCCGCCGGCCGCCGGTGCGGCCACGATCGAGCCCGCTCCCGCCGCGCCGGGGGCGGCCCCGCAGGTCGAGGGGGAGGCCCCGACGCCCGCCCCGGCTGCGGCCGTCGAGGGTGTCGCGGCGCCGGTTCCGCCGCGCCAGCGCCCGCCGGTGGAGACGCCGGCGCCGGCCGCGGGCCGGCTGGTCCGGCTGCGGCTGCGGCTGTCCCGCTCGCAGAGCGCGCTGGGCCGTGGCCTGCTCTCGTTGCTGTCCGGGGACCGGCTCGACGAGGAGACCTGGGAGGACGTGGAGGCGACGCTGCTGGTCGCCGACGTCGGCGTCACGGCGACCAGCGAGCTCGTCGCCGCGCTGCGCGAGCGCACGAAGGTGCTCGGCGCGAGCGGCCCGGACCAGGCCCGCGCCATGCTGCGCGACGAACTGCTGGCCCAGGTCGGCACCACGGCGGACCGGTCGCTGCGCACCTCGGTCCCGGACCGGCCCGCGGTGGTCCTCGTGGTCGGCGTCAACGGCACGGGCAAGACGACGACCTGCGGGAAGATCGCCCGACTGCTGGTGGCGGACGGCCGGACGGTGGTGCTGGGCGCGGCGGACACGTTCCGCGCCGCGGCCGCCGACCAGCTGCAGACCTGGGGCGAGCGGGTGGGCGCCGAGACCGTACGCGGCGCCGAGGGCGGCGACCCGGCCTCTGTCGCCTTCGACGCGGTGAAACGAGGCATCGAGTCGCGGGCCGACACCGTACTGATCGACACTGCCGGTCGCCTGCACACCAAGACGGGCCTGATGGACGAGCTCGCGAAGATCAAGCGGGTCGTCGGCAAGCACGGCCCGGTGGACGAGGTGCTGCTGGTGCTGGACGCGACCACCGGCCAGAACGCGCTCGTGCAGGCCCGCGTGTTCACGGAGGCCGTCGAGCTCTCCGGCGTCGTGCTGACCAAGCTGGACGGTACGGCCAAGGGCGGCATCGTCATCGCCGTCCAGCGGGAGCTCGGCATCCCGGTCAAGCTGATCGGGCTGGGCGAGGGCCCGGACGATCTCGCCCCGTTCGAGCCCGAGGCGTTCGTCGACGCGTTGCTGGGCGAGCCGGCCTGACAGCGTGGCGGACAGCGGCCATGCTGTCCGTCGGCAGATCTGGACTGCATCCGGACCACGAAATGTGGCGTGTCAAGGACTTCACGTCTCCTGGGATGTGATCTAGGCTGCATTGCTGTGCGGAGCTGGCAGGCTCCTCGGCCCGTCGTGACCACTCGTCCTCGGCGCTTTCCCGGCTGGGGGGTGAGCGTCCGGCGAGGCGTCTCGCCGTCCTCAGCGCAGAGGGCGGACCCGGTCGGTCACTGGCCAGGCCGCGGTCCGTGCGGGAATGCCTCGCCGGGTCGCGCTCGCCGTCCGCTGGCGGGTGGCCGGCACGGGGTTCGGCCGGGTTCCGGTTCGGTCCGCGCCGCAGTCGCTCCCCCGGCCGGCGGGCGGGCGCGGGTGTGTTGTCCTCGTCGTCGGGTGCGTACGCTGGTCCCTGCGGTCCGCCTGCGATCCCGGAGTGTGCGCGTGTTCGACACCCTTTCCAGCCGCCTCGACAAGGTCTTCACGTCGCTGCGTGGGCGGGGGCGCCTGACCGATGCGGACATCGACGCGACCGCCCGCGAGATCCGGGTGGCGCTGCTCGAGGCCGATGTCGCGCTGCCGGTCGTGCGGGGCTTCGTCGCCGCGATCAAGGAGCGGGCGCGCGGCGCGGACGTCAGCGCGTCACTGAACCCGGCGCAGCAGGTCATCAAGATTGTCAACGAGGAGCTCGTCACGATCCTCGGTGGCGGGACGACCGAGCTGCGTTTCGCCAAGTCGCCGCCGACCGTCATCCTCCTCGCGGGCCTGCAGGGCACCGGCAAGACGACGTTGGCCGGCAAGCTCGGCCGATGGCTGAATGCGCAGGGGCACACGCCGCTGCTGGTCGCCGCCGACCTGCAGCGGCCGAACGCGGTCAACCAGCTCCAGGTGGTCGGTGGTCGGGCCGGCGTCGAGGTCTTCGCCCCGGAGCCCGGCAACGGGGTCGGGGATCCGGTCCGGGTCGCCCGGGACGCTCTCGCGCACGCGCGCCGGCACGTCTTCGACGTCGTGGTCGTCGACACGGCGGGCCGCCTCGGTGTCGACGAGGAGATGATGCGCCAGGCCGCCGATATCCGCGACGCCGTCTCGCCGGACGAGATCCTGTTCGTCCTCGACGCGATGATCGGTCAGGACGCGGTCGCGACGGCGAACGCGTTCGCCGAGGGAGTCGGGTTCTCCGGCGTCGTCCTGACCAAGCTTGACGGTGACGCGCGCGGTGGCGCGGCGCTGTCGGTCGCCGAGGTCACCGGCCGTCCGATCATGTTCGCCTCGACCGGTGAGGCGCTCGACGACTTCGACGTCTTCCATCCCGAGCGGATGGCGTCGCGCATCCTCGGCATGGGTGACGTGCTCACCCTGATCGAGCAGGCCGAGAAGGCGTTCGAGGCCGAGCAGGCCGAGGCGATGGCGGCCAAGATGGCCGCCTCGGAGTTCACCCTCGAGGACTTCCTCGACCAGATGCTCACGGTCCGCAAGATGGGCCCGATCGGCAACCTGCTCGGCATGCTGCCCGGCATGGGCCAGATGAAGGAGCAGCTGTCCCAGGTCGACGACCGCGACGTCGACCGGGTGGTCGCGATCATCCGGTCGATGACGCCGGGGGAGCGGCGCGATCCCCGGATCCTGCAGGCCTCGCGCAAGGCGCGGGTGGCCCGGGGCTCGGGGGTCACGGTCACCGAGGTGAACCAGCTGCTCGACCGGTTCGCCGAGGCGCGCAAGGTGATGAAGCAGATGGCGGGCGGGATGGGTCTTCCGGGCGCGATGGGGCGAGGGAAGTCCGCGTCGGCCCGCAAGGCCGCGAAGAAGGGCAAGGGCGCCAGCCGCAAGGGGAACCCGGCGGCGCGGGCGGCCCAGGCCAAGGCGCAGAAGTCGGCGGCGCAGGAGCGGCTGACCCGGGGTCCCGGCGCGGGCCTCGACGCCATGCCCGACGCCATGCCCGACGGCATGCCGGATCTCGCGGCGCTCATGCGCCAGCAGCAGGGCGGCCTCGGTGGCGGGCCGCGCGGCGGCCGCTGAGACCGGTTCGGGCGCTCCCGGGCCGCCGCCGTCGGTCACCGTCTGGCAGACTGTAAGCTCTAGTGCAGGCCCTGCCTGCCAGCGTCGGTGTGGCTGTCCTCTCCAGGCCCGTGCCCGGGTCGTGTCGAGTGGTTGTTCCGGCGCTGGTGCTTCCCGCCGCCGCTCTCTCCGCACCTGTGCGGGGCCCGGCGGTCCCGATACGTCTGGAGCCGTTCGACCACCGTGGCAACCAAGATCAAATTGCAGCGTCTCGGCAAGATGCGCGAGCCGCACTACCGCATCGTCGTGGCCGACGCCCGCACCAAGCGGGATGGTCGGGTCATCGAGGCCATCGGGCAGTACCACCCGAAGTCGGACCCGAGCATCATCAAGGTCGACGCGGAGCGGGTGGAGCACTGGCTCTCGGTCGGCGCTCAGCCCACCGAGCCCGTGCTCGCGATTCTCAAGGTCACCGGTGACTGGCAGAAGTTCAAGAACCTGCCGGCGCCGCCGCCGATGAGGGTCGCTGAGCCGAAGCCGGACAAGCGCGAGGTCTTCCAGGCCGCCGCGCGGGCCGCCGCGGGTGCCGAGGACCGTCCGGCGACCACCCCGAAGAAGGCCAAGAAGTCCGCGTCGGCGGAGGGCGCGGAGGCGCCGGCCGAGGACGCGTCGACGACCGCGGGGCAGTAGGTGCTGGAGACGGCCCTCGAGCATCTCGTGCGGGGCATCGTCGATCATCCCGACGATGTCCGCGTGGACCTGAACAACGGTCGGCGCGGCCGGACCCTGGAAGTGCGCGTGCATCCCGACGACCTGGGCAAGGTGATCGGCCGTCGGGGCCGCACGGCTCGCGCGCTGCGGACCGTCATGGGCGGCGTGGGTGGCCGTGGCCTGCGGATCGACGTCGTCGATGTGGACCGCTAGCGGTCGACGCGCCAGCGGATGCGCCGAGCCGTCGAATGGCTGAGCGGCCCGTCGTGGTCGAGCCGATCGTCGTTGGCCGTATCGGTCGCCCGCATGGCGTGCGCGGCGATGTCACCATCGAGGTGCGGACGGATGTGCCGGGCCGTCGGTTCGCCGTGGACGCGGTGCTGGGCCGTGAGGGTGGTGGCCCCCCGCTGACCGTCGCCGGCGCCCGGTGGCATTCGGGTCGCCTGCTGGTGCGCTTCGCCGGAGTCGACGACCGTGGCGCGGCCGAGGGGCTGCGCAACGTGCTGCTCACCATCGACCCGGCGCAGGCCGGGCCGCCGACCGATGAGGACGAATCCGGCGAGGCGGACTCCGCCGATCTGTGGTGGGATCGCGACCTCGTCGGCCTCGCGGTGGTGACGGTCGCCGGTGACCCGCTGGGCCGGGTGACCGACGTGATCCACGCGCCGGCCGGTGACCTGCTCGCGGTCGGGCGGCCGGACGGCGGCGAGCATCTGATTCCGTTTGTCCGGGACATCGTTCCCACCGTGGATCCGGCGGCCGGCCGCATCGTGGTCGATCCACCCCAGGGGCTGCTGGATCTCGACTGAGCCGGGTGCCGGGCCCACGACGTCCGACCGGGAGCAGCCGATGCGCGCCGATGTCGTCACCATCTTCCCCGCCTACCTGGAGCCGCTGGGGCTGTCCCTGGTCGGCAAGGCGCGGGAGCGCGGCACGCTCGAAGTACGCACCCACGACCTGCGCGCCTGGACGAGCGACGTTCACCGCACCGTCGACGACGCGCCGTACGGCGGTGGGCCGGGCATGGTGATGCGCCCTGAGCCCTGGGACGCGGCGCTGACCGAGATCGCCGCCTCACGGCCGGGGAGCCGCCCGCGGGTGGTGGTCCCGACGCCGGCGGGTGTCCCGTTCAGCCAGCGCCGCGCGCAGGAGCTGGCCCGGGAGCCCTGGCTGGTGTTCTGCTGCGGACGGTACGAGGGGATCGACGCCCGGGTCGTCGACGCCTGGGCGGACGACGAGATCTCCATCGGTGACTACGTCCTGGCCGGCGGTGAGGTGGCCACCCTGGTCATCCTGGAGGCGGTGGCACGGCTGCTGCCCGGGGTCCTCGGCAACAGCGCCTCGGCCGAGGACGACTCCTTCTCCGACGGACTGCTGGAAGCTCCGGTATACACCCGCCCGCCGGTCTGGCGCGGCGCGGAGGTGCCCGCGGTGCTGCGCTCCGGCGACCACGGGGCCGTCGACCGGTGGCGGCGAGCCGAGTCCCTGCGCCGCACCCTGCACCGCCGTCCCGATCTGCTGGCCGCAGCCGACCTGTCCGCCGCGGACCGCGCCGTGTTGGACGCCGCCGGGCGAGAGGGCGCCTGAGCCCGGGGTGCCGTTGAGGCGGGGGCGCGGTCGGGCCGCTCACGCGTGTGGCACAGTACAATGCAGTGTCCGCCGGTTCGTGACCGGCTCGGGTAGCCTCGGCTCGAGCGTTCCCCACGGAGCTCCGTTCTTCTGGTACTCCGTGGCGCAGCCCGCCGGTGTGTGGTCCGGGTCGGGCTCGGCCAAGGATTGTTCGCCGGGCCGTCGGGCCGAGGGCGCGGACGATCCACTCCCGATCTCTTCAGGAAGCGACTGCCATGCACACCCTGGACAGCCTCGACGCCGAGTCGCTGAGGACCGACGTGCCCGAGTTCTGGCCGGGCGACACCCTCAAGGTCCACGTGCGGGTCGTCGAAGGAAACCGTCAGCGCATCCAGGTCTTCCAGGGTGCCGTCATCCGCCGCCAGGGCGGCGGGGTGCGGGAGACCTTCACCGTGCGGAAGGTGAGCTTCGGCGTCGGTGTCGAGCGCACGTTCCCGCTGCACAGCCCGATCGTCTCGAAGATCGAGGTCGTGACCCGGGGCGACGTCCGCCGCGCGAAGCTGTACTACCTGCGCCAGCTGCGGGGCAAGGCCGCCAAGATCAAGGAGAAGCGGTAGTCGGTCGCGCGCTGAGGCCTCGTCGCCCTGTGTCCGCCAGACCCTCCGATCGGCGACTTGCCGGTTCTCTGTTCGCGTGTTGACCCGGTTCTTGGACGAAGATAGGCGGCACGGTCCGCAGGCGACGTCGCGAGAGCGGCTGGTGGCACGTCGGCCGGTCCGATGAGGTCTGACGGCCGAGCCAGCGAGGTGGCGGAGTGAACGCATCGAGTCCGGGTGGGCAGTCCTCGGACGCCGGCGGTGACCGGCACGTGGACGAGCGGTGGGCGCAGCCTCGGGCCAGCCAGCGGCCGCAGCGCTCCGCCCCCGGGGCCGACTCGCCCGGCGAGGATGCGCCCGGCTGGGACGACTCGCCTCCGTGGGCGGAGGCCGCTGGCGCGTCCGCCGCGGACGGCGATGCCGGCGGCCCGCAGTCGCCCGGTGGCACGGCCGCGGAGCCGTCGGGGGACGATCCCGGGAGCGCTCGGCGGGCCGGCCGGCCTGGGTCGGGCGCACGCGGTCGCGGGTCGTTCCTGCGTGAGCTTCCGGTGCTGGTGCTGGTGGCCTTCCTGCTGGCACTGCTCATCAAGGCGCTGCTGGTCCAGGCCTTCTGGATCCCGTCCGAGTCCATGGAACGCACGCTGCTGGTCAACGACCGGGTGCTGGTCAACAAGGTCGTGTATCACTTCCGGGACGTGCACCGGGGCGAGGTCGTCGTGTTCAACGGCAAGGGGACCGGGTTCGACCACGCGGAGTCGATCGTTCCCAAACCGACGAACGCCTTCGGCAGGTTCGTTCGTGATGCCCAGAACCTGCTCGGCCTCGGTGCCCCGAGCGAGACCGACTTCATCAAACGGGTCATCGGCGTCGGCGGCGACACCGTGGCCTGCTGCGACGCCCAGGGCCGCGTCACGGTCAACGGCCGGCCGCTCGACGAGCCGTACGTCTTCGAGAACGACTATCAGCGCTTCGGCCCGGTGAAGGTGCCCAAGGGGTATCTCTGGGTGATGGGTGACCATCGCGGCGCGTCGTCCGACGCCCGGCAGAACGGTCCGATCCCGCAGAGCAAGGTCGTGGGGCGGGCGTTCGTGCGGGTGTGGCCGCTGAGCAGGTTCGGCTTCCTCGAGGTACCGGGGACGTTCAAGGGAGTGCCGGCGGCGGCGGGCAGCCCGGCCCCGGCCGAGCTCAGGCAGTCCGGCCTCGCCGGCGCGCCCGGATCGTCAGCTCCGGCCGACTCCCCGGCGTTGCTGGCGTTGCTCGCGCTCACCCCGCCCGCCTGGCGGGCGCGCCGCCGCGGACCGGCCCGTGCGCCGCTCGGCGGCCGCGGTGCGGACCGGCGGCGCGGCCTCCCATGACACCGCGCGGTGTCCTGATCCGGCGGGACGCGGGCATCTTCGGCTACGAGCGGGCGCTGGACCGCGTCGGCCTGGGTCCGGTCGCGGGTGTCGACGAGGCGGGCCGAGGGGCCTGCGCGGGCCCGCTGGTCGTCGCGGCGGTCGTGCTCTCGCCCCGCGGCCAGCGACGGCTGCCGCGGCTGGCGGATTCGAAGCTGCTGACCGAGCAGGTGCGCGAGGAGGTCTATGACGACGTCCTCGCCGCGGCGGCGGACTGGTCAACCGTCGTGATCCCCGCCGCCGAGATCGACCGGACAGGCGTCCACGTGGCCAACATCTGTGGCATGCGGCGCGCGGTGGCGCGGCTGCGGGACCGTCCGGGTTATGTGCTCACCGACGGATTCCCGGTGGCCGGGTTCGGCACGGAGTCGTTGGCGGTGGTGAAGGGGGATCGGGTCGCCGCCTGCGTCGCGGCCGCCTCGATCGTGGCGAAGGTGACGAGGGACCGGATCATGCGTGCGTTACACCCCCGCTATGCCGAGTACGATTTCGCGCAGCACAAGGGATACGTCACTGCGGCCCATGCGGCGGCGCTGGCGCGATACGGGCCGTGTGACGAGCACCGGAAGTCGTACGTCAACGTGGCCGCGCACGCGGTGCCGACAGGGGAAGCCCGACCATCGCGGCTGGAGGACAGAGTGCTTGCGACCAGCGCGCACGGCGTCACGGAGACCGCATGAGCGCGGAAGACCTCGAGAAGTACGAGACCGAGATGGAGCTCCAGCTCTACCGCGAGTACCGGGACGTGGTGGGGCTGTTCTCGTACGTGATCGAGACGGAGCGCCGGTTCTATCTCGCGAACGAGTACCAGATCGAGGTCAGGAACAGTGCGGACGGCGAGGTCTTCTTCGAGCTGAGCCTGCGCGATGCCTGGGTGTGGGACATGTTCCGCCCCGCGCGGTTCGTGAAGAACGTCCGCGTTGTGACCTTCAAGGACATCAATGTGGAGGAGCTGACCAAGGCGGAGCTCTGAGGCGGTCGGCCGACCGGTGGCCGCCACCGCCGGCGCGCTCGGGTGCGCCGATCCCCGCCTGTGGACAGCGAACGACGATCCACATGTCGATCTTCACCCCTGGTTCTCGCTCCGGGTTTCGCGGACGCTGATCCCGGCCGGCGGGCGCGCGTCCCCCGGCGGACGGGAGCTGCGCGATGCGGGCCAAGGACGAACTGGGGCGGTTCGGGGAGGAGGTCGCCTGTCGCCATCTGGCGGCCGGTGGCGCGGCGATCCTCGACCGTAACTGGCGCTGCCGCGAGGGCGAGCTCGATCTCGTCGCCCGTGACGGCGCCACGCTGGTGTTCTGCGAGGTGAAGACCAGGTCCGGAGCCCGCTACGGGAGCGCCGCCGAGGCGGTCGTCGGCCGCAAGGCGGCGCGCATCCGCAGGCTGGCCGCCCGTTGGCTCGCGGAGCATCCGCACGAGCCGTCGCCGGTCCGTTTCGACCTGGTCCTGGTGTTCCGGCCGCCGGCGGGGCAGGTCCGCGTCGAGCACCGTCGGGCGGCGTTCTGATGGCGCTCGCACGGGTGCGGGCGGTGGCCGTCCTCGGGGTTGAGGGTCATCTCGTCGAGGTCGAGGCCGATCTCGCGCTCGGTCTGCCCCGGATGAGCCTGATCGGCCTGCCCGACACGTCCCTGCACGAGGCGCGGGACCGGGTCCGCGCCGCGGTGGTGAACTCCGGACATCCCTGGCCCGACCGGCGGATCACGGTCGGGCTGTTCCCCGCGACGCTGCCGAAGGCCGGCAGCGGCTTCGATCTGGCGATGGCGGTCGCCGTGCTGTGCGCGGCCGCCGTGGTGCCGCGGCACGCGGTGGCGCGCCGGGTGTTCCTCGGCGAGCTGGCGCTTGACGGTCGTCTCCGGGCGGTCCCCGGAGTGCTGCCCGCGGTGCTCGCGGCGGCCGGCGCGGGCGCGGAGCGGGTGGTGGTGCCGGCCGCCAACGCCGCCGAGGCGGCGCTGGTACCCGGCGCCCGGGTCGAGCCGGCCGCCGATCTCGCCAGCGTGGTCGCCGTGCTGCGGGGGGAGGCTGTGGCGCCACCGCCACCGCCACCGCTCTCCCCGGTGGCGGTCGCCGACGCGGCCGTCGGCGACCTGGCCGAGGTCGCCGGCCAGAGCCGGGGCCGGCTCGCCATCGAGGTCGCCGCCGCGGGCGGGCATCACCTGTTCATGCAGGGGCCGCCGGGAAGCGGCAAGACCATGCTCGCCGACCGGCTGCCGGGCCTGCTGCCCCCGCTCGACCACGAAGCCGCCCTGGAGGTGACGGCGATCCACTCGGTCGCGGGCATCCTCCCGGCGGACTGCCCCCTGATGACCCGCCCGCCCTACCGCAGTCCCCACCACACCGCCACCCCGGGCGCGCTGGTCGGTTCCGGATCGGCCGCCATCCGGCCGGGCCTGGCGAGCCAGGCGCACCGGGGCATCCTTTTCCTGGACGAGGCTCCCGAGTTCTCCCGGCAGAGTCTCGACGCGCTGCGCCAGCCCCTGGAGAGCGGAACGATCGAGATCGCCAGGGCCCGAGTCACCGCCCGCTTCCCCGCCCGCTTCCAGCTCGTGCTCGCGGCGAATCCCTGCCCGTGCGCGCGGTCGCGGGGCGCGCGGTCGGCGGACTGCGAGTGCCCGAGCCTGGTACGCCGGCGGTACCTCGCCCGGCTGTCCGGCCCGTTGCTGGACCGCATCGACATCCAGGTGGCCCTGACCGCCCCGAGCCGGGCGGAGCTGCGGGCGGACGCGGGCCACGCCGAGTCCTCCACGCTCGTCGCCGACCGGGTCGCGCAGGCACGCCAGCGCGCCGAGGCTCGGCTGGCCGGCACTCCGTGGCGGGTGAACGCGCAGGTGCCCGGTCCCGTGCTGCGCCGTCGGTGGCCGCTGCCGCCACGGGTGACGAACCTGGCGGAGCGTGCCTTCGAGCGTGGCCTGCTCACCGCCCGCGGCCTGGACCGTGTGCTGCGCATGGCGTGGACGTTCGCCGACCTCGCCGGTCAGGCGACGCCGGGGCCGGCCCAGCTGGGCGCCGCGCTGGATCTTCGCCTGCCAGGGTGGGCGGCATGAGCGCCGAGGCCGGGGCGATCCCGGCCGCGGACGGCCCGGGCGGGCCGCCGCCGGCCGTCGTCGACGTGGACCTCATGGATCCGGAGCGGCTGGGCAGAGTGGCGCTGGCCCGGGTGTTCGGGCCCGAGTACCAGCGGGTGGCCGCGGACGTGGCCCGCCACGGCGCTGCCCAGGTCTGGGCGCGGATGCGGCCCGGGCATCCCGGCGTCGATCCGCGCCGTGATCTGGAGGCGGCGGCGCGGGCGGGCGCCCGGCTGGTCTGTCCACGGGATCCCGAGTGGCCCGCCGAGCTCAGCGCTCTTGATCGGCTCGACGGGGACGGCGGCCGGACGACGGCGGGCGCGCCGCTGTGCCTGTGGGTCCGCGGCCCGGGCGAGCTGCGGGATCTCGCGGCGCGCGCCGTGGCGGTGGTGGGTTGCCGCGCCGCTACCAGCTATGGCCTGCACCTCGCCGGTGACATCGCCTTCGCACTGGCCGAGCAGGGCTGGGCGGTCGTGTCGGGGGCGGCGTTCGGCATCGACGCGGCGGCGCACCGCGGGGCGCTCGCCGCCGAGGGCAGTACGGTCGCGGTCCTCGCGGGTGGGGTCGACGTGCCCTACCCCGCCGCGCACGTCGAGCTGCTGGCCGAGATCGCCCGGACAGGTGCCGTCGTGAGCGAGGTGGCGCCAGGGACGCCGCCCTACCGGCGGCGGTTCCTCACCCGCAACCGGGTGATCGCGGCGCTGTGCCGGGGCACCGTGCTGATCGAGGCCGGAGTGCGCAGTGGGGCACTCAACACCGTGGCGCACGCGCGTCGGCTCGGCCGCCAGGTGATGGCCGTGCCCGGGCCGGTGACGAGCGCGATGAGCGCCGGCTGCCATCGGCTGCTGCGTGACTTCCGCGAGGAGACCGCGCTGGTGACCAGCGCCGACGACGTCAGGGAGGAGATCGGCACGGTGGGGCGGTTCGCGCCGCGACCGTTGACGGCGGGAGCACGCGACGGCCTGTCGGCGGTGGTCCGGGAGTTGCTCGACGCCATGCCGGCACGGGCGCCGGTGGGCGCGTCGGTACTGGCGCGCTCGCTGGGCCTACGCCCACAGGAGGTGCTGGCGATGCTCGGCCCGCTCGTGGTCGAGGGGCTGGTCGAGTCCGTCCCTGACGGCTATCGCCTGACGGCGCTCGGCCGCGCGCCCTCGAACCCGCACGCCCGCGGTCGCGACGACCGCGCCGGCCGCTGAGCGGCTCGGCGGCGGCGCGGCCTCGACCGTGTGGCCGCCGGGCGGGGCCACATCGGGCCGTGGCGTGGGCTGGGTCTTGACGGCGGGTTCGTCGCCCGGGACGGTCCAGCCATGGCAGCGCGCGGCGTGGACGGGCACGGCTTCGGCGGGGGCAGCTCTGGCGGGGACGGCTCTGGCGGGGACGGCTCTGGTGGGGACGGCTCTGGCGGGGACCGTGCGAACGGCGGTGCCGCGCCGGCGGCCTCGTGGTCGGCGGGCGCCGGCACCGCTGGCGAGGGCTGGGCCGAGGCGGTCGCGACCTTCCGCCGGCATCTGCTCACCGAGCGCAACAGGTCGCCGGAGACGGTCCGTGCCTACTGCGCCGACCTGGCCAGCCTTCGGGCGCACGCGGCCCGGGCAGGCACGCCGGATCTCGCGGATCTGGACCTGACGATGCTGCGCGGCTGGCTGGCGGGTATGCGAGCCGGTGGCGCCGCGCCCGCGACCCTCGCCCGCCGTGCCTCGCTCGCACGCGGGTTCACCGCCTTCGCGGCGCGGCGTGGGTTTCTCGCCGGCGACGTCGCGGCGCGGCTCGTCGGTACCCGGGCGATCCGGCAGGTTCCGCAGGTGCTGAGCGCGGACGCGGCCCGACTGCTGCTGGAGCGGGGACCCGCGCTGGCGGGTGGGGCGACGGCGACCCGCGTGCCCGCCGGGGTCGCCGGGCGCACGGGCGGCGCCGAGCCGCGGCGGGAACGCGGGCGGGCGGTGCGGCAGGCCCTCGGCCTGCGCGACGCGGTGGTGCTGGAACTGCTCTACGGCAGCGGCGTGCGCGTGTCGGAGCTGTGCGGGATGGATCTCGGGGACGTTGACGACGAGCGCCGCCTGCTACGGGTGCATGGCAAGGGCGACCGGGATCGCAACGTCCCCTTCGGGGTACCCGCGGCGGGGGCGCTGCGGGCGTGGCGGGACGCGGGACGCCCGGTGGTGGCGACCTCACGCAGCGGGTCGGCGCTGATGCTCGGGCAGCGCGGCGGCCGGCTCGACCCGCGGGAGGTGAGACGGATCCTGGAGCGGTGCGCGGCGGCCGGCGTGGTCGCGCCGGGGCTCACCCCGCACGGCCTGCGGCATGCCGCGGCGACCCACATGCTGGAGGGCGGCGCCGACCTGCGATCCATCCAGGAGTTCCTCGGCCACGCGAGCCTCGCGACCACGCAGATCTACACCCACGTGACGCCGGAGCGCCTGCGGGCGGCCTTCGAACAGGCCCACCCCCGAGCCTGAGCCGCGCCCGCCCCGCGCGGCCGAGGATCCTGGCGAGCCGAGGCGGGCGCGGATCCCGTCAGGGAGCCATGGTGCCGGGGACCGAGCCCGGACGTGGCGCGCCCGGCTCACCGCTCTGCGCCGGCCGGGCGCCGCGGGCGGGCTGGCCGACGGGAAGCAGCCGCGGGGGAACACGCCGGAAGGATCCGAGCGGATCGAGGTACTCCTCCGCGCCGCGCACAAGTCCCCAGTGCAGGCAGGCCGCGCTGGCGCAGCCGGGATGCCCGGTCGTCAGCCAGCCGATGACGTCGCCGGCGTGGACCGCGTCGCCGGAAGCGACCGCGGGTCGCAGTGGCTCGTAGGTCGTGCGCACGCCGCCGTGGTCGACGGCGACGACCCCCCGCCCGGCGACGGGCCCCGCGTAGCTCACCGTGCCGTCCGCGGCGGCCAGGACGGGGTCGCGCGGGCGGGCGGCGAGATCGACGCCGCGATGGCCGGGGCCGTACGGGGTCGCCGGCCGGTCGAAGGCACGTGCGACCGAGACCGCCCCGCGCAGCGGCCAGCGCAGCACCGGGAGGCTGCCGGGGAGAAGCGCCGCCGGCGGCCGAGTCGGGCTGGCGGACGCGGGTGGCGGCGCGGGCGGAGGGGTTCCCGCGCCGCCACCCGCGCCCTCGGCGGCCGGCGGGGTCAGGGCCGGTCGCCGAGGGTCCCCGAGCCGGGTGGCAGGCGGCCCGGGGGGATCGTGCGGAGGGGAGAAGCCGGTGGCCCGATCGGCCGGCGCGGGTGGGATCCGCGGCGCCCGCTGGCTCGGTTCGGTGGGTGGGAGGACGACGGGAACGCCCGGGACCAGCTCGGCGCCCGGGCCGACCGTGGCCGGCGAGCGCGCCGCGGTCAGTTCGTGCCCGGTGAGGGTGAGCGGGGCTCCGTCCGCGCGGGGACCGATCGGGACATGGGTGGGCCACCCCAGCGCGAGCAGGATCGCGATCGCCGGGATGACCAACCAGAGCGGATCGAAGCGGGGCAGTCGGGGCATGACGCGGCGGCCTCCAGGATCGGGGGAGGGTGCGGCGACCGGGCGCGGTCCGGGGCCACCCGGCCGCCGCGAGCCGCACCCGCGAGAGCGGCGGAGCGGCCGGTTCCACGGTGCGGTGTTTCCGCGTCGTTGGGTAGCGCGAGGTTTCTGGCTGTGGATAACTTGCTCGGATCCTGCTGAGATTCGGCCTGCTCACTGTTTTGCCGTCAAATGTTCAGAACACCGAGGTCGTCGCTGTGGGTGACGATCTCGGCGGGGTCGATGGACGGGGGCCCCGTCGACGGGGAGTGCGCCGACCGGGTCCTCGGCCCCATGCCGCGTCGGTGCGGCCGTCGGTCGCGGCACGGTCGCCCGGCCCGTCCAGGCCGGGCGTCGGGTCGATCTTCGCGGGAGTTCGGGGCCCGCCGAGGGCGCGGAGTTGTCCGCTGGGGCCAGTGCCCGGCCGGGTATCATCGCCGTAGGGCCCGCGTTGCGAGCCCAGTTCGCACGCCCGCTTCCGGATGCCGCTGTCGGCCACCGGAGGGGTCTCCTCGGTCCGTCGCATCGCGACGGCCACGACCACCGGGCGTCAGGGGCGCCGGCCGTCAGGCGGCGCCGTCACAACCGAGGCACCCGGCCGCGACCGGGCGGAAAGGAGCGACGCGCCATGGCCGTCGTCACCATGAAGCAGCTGCTGGAGAGCGGTGTGCACTTCGGGCACCAGACGAAGCGCTGGAACCCGAAGATGAAGCGCTACATCTTCACTGAGCGCAACGGCATCTACATTATCGACCTGCAGCAGACGCTGACCTACATCGACCGTGCCTACGACTTCGTCAAGGAGACGGTGGCGCACGGTGGCACGGTGTTGTTCATCGGTACGAAGAAGCAGGCGCAGGAGGCCATCGAGGAGCAGGCCGCCCGCGTGGGCATGCCGTACGTCAAGGAGCGCTGGCTCGGCGGAATGCTGACCAACTTCTCGACGGTCTACAAGCGTCTCCAGCGGCTCAAGGAGCTGGAGGAGATCGAGGTCACCGGCGGCACCGAGGTCCGCACGAAGAAGGAACAGCTCGTGCTGACCCGGGAGAAGGCCAAGCTGGAGCGGACGCTCGGTGGCATCCGCGACATGAGCCGGGTGCCGAGCGCGGTGTGGGTCGTCGACACGAAGAAGGAGCACATCGCGGTCGGGGAGGCGCGCAAGCTGGGCATCCCGGTCGTCGCGATCCTTGACACGAACTGCGACCCCGACGAGGTGGACTACCCGATTCCGGGCAACGACGACGCGATCCGCAGCGCGGCGCTGCTGACCCGGGTGGTCGCCGACGCCGTCGCGGACGGCCTGATGGTGCGGGCCGGCGCTGCCGGCTCCGTCGACGCCAAGCCCGAGCAGTCGACCGGCGAGGAGCCGCTGGCCGAGTGGGAGCAGGCGGTCCTGCGTGGCGAGGGCATCGCCGCCGCGGGTGGCGAGCAGCCGGCCGCCGCGGCCGCCGCGGGTGGCGAGCAGCCGGCCGCCCCGCCCGCGGGCGAGCCGGGAACCGAGGCCGCCGAGGCGCAGCCCGGCGCGCCGGTCGGCTCGGCGGTCTGAGACAGCACAGGCACACCACGCGCCGGGATGTCGTGGCGCCCCGGCGCGCCTCGCGGGAACGTTGTGCGGGTGCGGTGCCCGCCCTGGTAGGGATCGGGGCGGGCACACGCATGCCGGGGCGCCGTGACCGCGCGGGCGCCGGCGGCCAGGGCCCCGGGCGTTGCACCCAGGTGGGTGCAGGCGGCCCGGTGAATCATGTCCGTCGGCGGGCAGCGCGCCGGCGGCGAGGTGGCTCCCCGCCCGGCGGCGCGGCACCCGCACCCAGGACATCGAGAGCATTCGACCCACACCGACGAGAAGAGCACCATGGCAGACATCACAGCCGCTGACATCCGCAAGCTCCGGGAGCTGACCGGTGCCGGGATGAGCGACGTCAAGAAGGCTCTGGTCGACCACGACGGCGACTTCGAGAGGGCGAAGGCCTGGCTGCGGGAGAAGGGCAAGGCCCAGGTGGCCAAGCGCGCCGCCCGCAGTGCCGCCAACGGCCTGGTCGAGTCCTACCTGCACCGGTCGGACCCGCAGCTGCCGCCGACCCTCGGCGTGCTCGTCGAACTGCGGTGCGAGACGGACTTCGTCGCGAAGACGGAGGACTTCAAGCAGCTCGCCCGCGACCTCGCCCAGCACATCGCCGCCGCGGATCCGCTCTACGTGTCCGCCGACCAGGTCCCGAACGAGGTCCTGGAGGCGGAACGCAGGATCTACGAGGCGGCCGCCCGCGAGGAGGGCAAGCCCGAGCCGGCGATCGCGAAGATCGTCGATGGTCGGGTCAACGGCTACCTCAAGGCGAGCGTCCTGCTCGACCAGCCCTGGGTGAAGGACGGCAAGGTGACCATCGGCTCCCTGCTCGACCGGGCTGGCGCGTCGCTCGGCGAGAAGATCGAGGTCGGCCGGTTCTCCCGGTTCAACATCAGGCAGGCCTGAACACGGATCTCGGGACCGGCGGGTGGTCGAGTCGACCACCCGCCGGTTTCGCGTTGCGGGTCCGGTCGGCCCGGGGGAGGGCGCGTGCGGGCGACCCGCCCGCGCGAGCGGCCGGGCGACCCGGCTGGTGACCCGGTTGATGTGGTCGTTTGATGTGGTCGGCGTGGCGTGTCACCCCCGGCTGCCCGTCGGCGACCTCGTGCGGGAGACTGTTTGGGACGGCTGTGCGATCCCGCCGGACAGGCGCCGGCGCGCCGGGCAGCCCGAGTCCTCCCGTGGATCGGTAGGCGGTAGTGCCCCGGGCGGGCGGCGTGACGCCGCCGCCGTCGGTACCGGGCGGATGTCGGCGAGTCGGAGTGGACGGAAGGAACAGCGGTGATCGACGACACGCTTCTCGATGCCGAGGAGAAGATGGAGAAGGCCGTCTCGGTCGCCAAGGAGGATTTCGCGAACATCCGCACCGGACGTATCACGCCGGCGGTCTTCTCCAAGATCCTGGTGGACTACTACGGTGCGCCCACGCCGGTCCAGCAGCTCGCCTCGTTCCACATTCCCGAGCCGCGCATGGTGATCATCACCCCGTACGACAAGTCGTCGCTGGGGGCGATCGAGAAGGCGGTTCGCGACTCGGACCTGGGCGTCAATCCCAGCAACGACGGAACGATCATTCGCATCGTGTTTCCGGAGCTCTCCGAGCAGCGCCGCCGTGACCTGGTGAAGGTCGCGCGGACCAAGGCGGAGGACGCCAGGATCAGCATCCGCAACGTGCGCCGCCACGCCAAGGACGGCATCGACCGCGTCGTGCGTGACGGCGAGGCCGGTGAGGACGAGGGACGGCGCGCGGAGAAGGATCTCGACGAGGCCACGCACCGGTATGTCGGCCAGGTGGACGAGCTCCTCCGCCTCAAGGAAGCGGACCTGCTGTCAGTCTGACCATCCTCGCCGCGGCCGCGCTGGTGTGTCCCTCGCCTCGTACTCCCGCGATCCCGCCCGTCCTCGCGGCACCCGCGTGCCGTCGGCGTTCGCGCGGCGACGTGGCGGCGGGCCGTCGGCGGGCCCCGCACGCCGTGGTGTTCGTCCGTTCAGTCCGCCTCTGTCAGGATGCAGGCCTTCATGACGGCAGTCGACGGCCCAGCCGTGGTTGACGGCGGGCAACGGGGAGACATCCGGGCGACTGGTGCCGCCGCGGCGCCCGGAACCGGGTCGCCGCCGGGCATCGACGTCTCGGAGGCCGCCGGTGCGAACGGCTCCGCGGCGAACGGCTCCGCGGCGGGCCACGGTTCGTCCGGTCATGGTTCGTCCGGTCATGGTTCGTCCGGTCATGGTTCGTCCGGTCATGGTTCGTCGGGCGACGCCGTGTCCGGCGGTGGCTCGGATCGCGGTGCCTCGCCGGCGGGCGCCTCATCGGGCGGTGCGCCGCCCTCCCGCTCCCGCGCGGGGCGTGACCTGCCCGCGGCGATCGCCGTCGGCCTGGTGCTCGGCGCGATCATCCTGGTTCCCCTGTTCACGGTGCGGGCCGCCTTCGTGGGCGTGATCAGCGTCGCGATCGCGACGGGCACCGCGGAGGTGATCCGCGCCGTGCGGCTCACCGGGGTTCGGGTACCGGTGGTGCCACTGGTGGCCGGTGCCCTCGCGATGCCACCGGCCGCCTATGCCGCCGGGACGACCGGGCTGGTGCTGACGCTCGCCGTGACGATCGGCGCGGGGCTTGCGCTCCGTCTGCCCGGCCCATCGGACGGACTGGTTCGGGACCTGGCCGGGATCGCCTTCGTCGCCGGGTACGTCGGCTTCCCGGCGGGATTCGCCGCGCTGCTGACCGAGCCGTCCGACGGGCGCTGGCGCGTCGTCGCGTTCCTCGGCACGGTGGTGGCCAGTGACGTCGGCGGCTACGCGGCGGGCGTACTGTCCGGCGGCCGGCACAAGATGGCTCCGAGCGTGTCGCCCGGCAAGTCCTGGGAGGGATTCGCCGGCTCGGTGATCGCCTGCGTGATCGTGGCGAGTGTCCTGGTCGCCTGGCCGCTGGGCGGGGAGATCTGGCAGGGCGCGCTGCTCGGGCTCGCCACGGCCTGCACGGCGACAGTCGGCGATCTGGGCGAGTCACTGCTCAAACGGGACATCGGCATCAAGGACATGGGGAACCTGCTGCCCGGCCACGGCGGGATCATGGATCGTCTGGACTCGCTGTTGTGCACCGCGCCTGTGGCCTGGCTGCTGCTCGGCGCCTTTGTCACCACCTAGCGGACGTCCTCCCGGCGGCCGGTCATCGCGCGTCGAGTACTGGTCACGATCCGCTGTCGGCGCGGCGGCCGGACGATCGCCGCATTCGTCTCCATGCGGGGCTGCTGGCACACTGGAACGGCGATGACTCCCACGACCGCCGAATCCGTCTCCGCCGACGGGCCCGCCCCCGCCGGGGCCGGCCGGCCGGTCCGCCTGTCGCTGACCCGGCGAGCGGCGCGGCCCGCCCCCCACCTCGCGGACCTCTCCGTCGCCGAACGCCGGCAGGTCGCGGTCTCGCTGGGGCAGCCGGCCTTCCGCGCCGACCAGCTGTCGCGGCACTACTTCGCCCGGCTCGTCGACGCCGCCGGCGGCGAGGCGATGACGGATCTGCCCGACCGGATCCGCGAGCCGCTGGTCGCGGCACTTCTGCCGCCGTTGCTCGCCCCGGCCGCCACCGTCGGCTGCGACGACGGGCAGACCCGCAAGACCGCCTGGCGCACGCCGGACGGCGCCCTCCTCGAGTCCGTGATCATGCGCTACCCGGACCGGGCGACGGTGTGCGTGTCCAGCCAGGCCGGCTGCGGGATGGGCTGCCCGTTCTGCGCCACCGGGCAGGGCGGCCTGACCCGCAACCTGTCGACGGCGGAGATCGTGGAGCAGGTCGTGCACGCCGCCCGGGCGTTGCGCCGTGGGGAGCTCGGCAGCGGCGAGGTCCGGCTGTCGAACGTGGTCTTCATGGGCATGGGCGAGCCGCTGGCCAACTACGGGGCCGTGACGGCGGCGCTGCGCCGCCTGATCGCGCCGCCGCCGGAGGGGCTCGGGCTGTCCGCCCGCGGGCTGACGGTGAGCACGGTGGGCCTGGTCCCGGCCATGCGGCGGCTCGCGGCCGAGGGACTGCCGGTCACGCTCGCGGTGTCGCTGCACGCCCCGGACGACGAGCTGCGCGACGAGCTGGTCCCGGTGAACAACCGCTGGCCGATCGCCGAGGTGCTCGCCGCGGCCTGGGAGTACGCCGAGCGGACCGGGCGGCGGGTCAGCATCGAATACGCGCTGATCGACGGCGTCAACGACGATCCGGCCCGGGCCGACGCGCTCGCTACGCTGCTCGCCGGACGACTCGCGCACGTCAACCTCATCCCGCTCAACCCGACGGCGGGGTCGTCCTGGCAGGCGAGCGCGCCGGCCGGGCAGCGCGTGTTCGTCCGGCGGCTGCGGGAGCGCGGCATCGCCACCACTGTGCGTGACACCCGGGGTCGGGAGATCGCGGCGGCCTGCGGTCAGCTGGCCGCCGAGCCCCGCGAGCGCGGCGGACCGGCGCGGCCGGTGGACGCCGCACCTGACGGCAGCCGTGTCCTACGGTAGCCCGGCGAACCGGCGCCGCGGCACTCTGCGGCACCGCACGCGCACGACCAACACGGTGTGGCTGCCGATCACCGCGGCGGCGGGTGTGCTGTTGCTGTTGCTGTGGTACGCGATGTCGCGGGACGGTGGCCCCGCGCGCTCCTCGTCCGCGGAGTCGGCCGCTGGCGTGCCGGGGGGCGACCGGCAGCGGGCGGCGGCCGCGGTCACGGCGTCGCCGACGCCCACCGTGCCGCCGCCGCCGACGAGTGGCTGCGTCACCGGCCGCACCCTGCCCACGGGCATCAGCATCCGGACCCTGCGCGTCGGCGGGGTCGACCGCACGTACGCCCTCGCGGTGCCCGCCGCCGGCGCGCCCGCCCGGCCGCTGCCGCTGATCCTCACCTTCCACGATCTCAACCAGACCAGCGACGACCTGGAGGCCTACACCCGACTGGCCGACCAGGGGACGAAGGCCGGTTTCGCGGTGGCCGCGCCGCTCGGGGCGCAGGGCCGGTGGAACTTCCCCCGCTCATCCGCGGTCGGGCCGGATGACGTGCTGTTCACCGGTCTGCTGCTGAACGAGCTCGCCGGGCGGATGTGCCTCGACGCGAAACGGATCTTCGCCACGGGCTACGCCGACGGCGGGAACATGGTGCTCACCGTGCTGTGCGGGCTGCCCGGCCGCTTCTCCGCGGCGGTGACGGTCGCCTCCAGCGCGCTGCCGGCGTCCTGCGCCGCGCCGTCGACGAACCTGCTGGAGATCCACGGCACGGCCGACGCCATCGCGCCGATCGGCGGCGGGGGGCCGCCGCGCCCGGCGCCGTTCGCCGGGCTGGTCGCCCAGTCGGCCACCGACAGGCTCGCCCGCTACGCCTCCGCGCTCGGCTGTAGCGGGGCGAAGCAGTCCGCCCGGGACACGGCCGCCTGGGAGCGCACGATCTGGAGTGGCTGCCCCGACGGGCGCACCGTCGGGCTGCTGGCCATGCAGGGGGGTGGGCACACCTGGCCCGGGGCGCAGGCCCGCCCGGCGCTCGGGCCGACCTCGGACGCCTTCAGCGCCACCGTCATCGCCCTGACGTTCTTCGGCTACACGCCGGGTGCCTCCCTTCAGGGTGGCACCGTGGTGCCTGGCCCGTCGGTGGGCCCCCAGACGCCGGGGGCGCCCGCCGCGGGGGCCACCCCATCGGCTACCGCCGCGCCGGTTCAGCCGACGCCGACAGCGAGCGCCGCCCCAACGGAGGGTGACGCTCCGGACGGCGCGGGAGCGTCGGGGACGCCCTCCGCCTCGGCCACACCGTCGCCGACCTCCACGAACGGTTGATCGCGGCGCCCGCCGGGCCGGCCATGGGCCCAGGACGGCGGGTCCGGAGCCGGCCGCCGAGCGGGCGGGACGAAGGGCACGGTGGGTGTTCACCACCGGACCCATTGCGCATCTTCGGGTGGCACCTGTCATGAACCGAACAGGGCGCCGCCGAGCCGGCGGGCGGCCTGCGAGAATGGAGATGTGGTGGAGGCTTCGAACCTGCGTGAAGTTGTTCTGCTCGGGTCGACCGGCTCGATCGGAACCCAGGCCATAGACGTCATACGCCGCAATCCGCAGCGCTTCCGGGCGGTGGCGCTGATGGGTGGCGGGTCCCGGGTGGACCTGCTTGCTGCCCAGGCGCTCGACCTCGGTGTCGCCGCGGTGGGCGTGGCCGCGGCGTCCGCGGCCCAGGATCTGCAGCTCGCCTTCTTCGCGGAGGCGACGCGGCGGGGGTACCGCAAAGGGGAGTTCGCGGTCCCGAAGATCCTCGCCGGGCCGGACGCGGCGAGCGAGATCGCCGCGTGGCCCTGCGACGTCGTGCTCAACGGCATCACCGGCTCGGTGGGCCTGGCGCCGACGCTCGCGGCGCTGGCCGCGGGGCACACGGTGGCCCTGGCCAACAAGGAGTCGCTGGTCGCCGGGGGTCCCCTCGTCCTCGACGCGCTCGGTGGCGACCCGGACCGGCTCGTCCCGGTGGACTCCGAGCACTCCGCGCTCGCCCAGTGCCTGCGCGGGGGTCGTCAGGAGGAGGTCCGCAAGCTGGTCCTCACGGCCAGCGGCGGTCCGTTCCGGGGCCGCCGGCGCGAGGAGCTCGCCGCGGTCACCCCGCAGCAGGCCCTGGCCCACCCGACGTGGGACATGGGCCCCGTGGTCACGATCAACTCCGCGACGCTGATGAACAAGGGCCTCGAGCTGATCGAGGCGCATCTGTTCTTCGGCGTGCCCTACGACGACATCGAGGTCGTCGTGCATCCCCAGTCCCTGGTGCACTCGATGGTCGAGTTCACCGACGGGTCCACCATCGCCCAGGTCTCCCCGCCGGACATGCGCCTGCCGATCGCGCTGGCGCTGGGCTGGCCGCGGCGGGTGGCCGAGGCGCAGCCGCCGATGGACTGGACCCGGGCCCAGGCGCTGACCTTCGAGCCGCTCGACGGCGTCGCCTTCCCCGCGGTCGAACTCGCCCGTACGGCCGGTCGCCGGGGCGGCACGGCGCCCGCGGTGTTCAATGCGGCCAACGAGGAGGCGGTCGCCGCCTTCCTGGCCGGGCGCCTGCCCTTCGTCCGTATCGTCGATCTGGTGGCCGAGGTCATCGCCGAGCACGAGGTCGTCGATCACCCCACGCTCGACGAGGTGTTCGCCACCGAGCGGGCCGCGCGGGACGCGGCGCAGCGGTTGATCCGGCGCGAGAGCGAACGGGAAACGGTGTGAGTCACGTTCTGCTCGCGGGGCCGCGTGGGCCCCTCCCGGTGGGCCCCCGGCGTCGCGGTGCGGGGTGGAGGCCGGTCTGATGGAGATTCTCGGCATCGTGGCGTTCGCCGCGGCGCTGCTCGTGTCCGTGGTGGCGCACGAGGGCGGGCACTTCGTCACCGCCCGGCACTACGGCATGAAGGCCTCGAAGTTCTTCGTCGGATTCGGCCCGACGATCTGGTCGCGTCAGCGGGGCGAGACCGAGTACGGCGTCAAGCTCATCCCCGCCGGCGGCTTCGTCAAGATCGAGGGAATGACGCCGCTGGAGGAGATCGATCCCGCGGACGAGCCGCGCGCGTTCCACAACGCCCGCGCCCGCGCCCGGCTGGTGGTCATGTCCGCCGGCTCCGTCGTGCACTTCATCATCGCGATCGTGCTGATCTACGGGGTGCTCGTCACCCTGGGCACCACCAGGGTCAGCGAGACGAAGATCGGTGCGACGAGCTGCGTGGCGACGACGGCGTCCTGTTCCGGGCCCGGTCCCGCCGCCGCGGCGGGCCTGCGTCCCGGCGACCGGATCGTGAGCTTCGACGGCGTCGCGGTGTCGACCTGGCAGGACTTCACCCGCCGGGTGCGTGGCCACGGCGCCGGGCCGGCCACGCTCGTGGTCGAGCGGGATGGCCGCGATCTCACCCTGAGGCCCGATCTCGTCGAGGTCCTCCGCGACCGCGAGACCGGCCAGGCGGGCAACGACCGGGTCGGCGCGCTCGGTGTCAAGCCGGGCCTCGACACCGAGCGGTACGGCCCGCTCGAGGCGGTGCCACGCACGTTCGACGTCATCGGTTCCGGTTTCACCGGGATGTACGACACACTGACCCACCGAATCGACGACCTCGGCAAGATCTTCAGCAAAGACCGTGATCCCGAGGGCTTCATCAGCGTCGTGGGAGCCGCCCGGATCGGCGGGGACGTCGTCTCGGCGCCGGACACCTCCGGGACCGACCGCGTCCGCCAGTTCCTCATCCTGGTCGCGGCGATCAACCTCGCGGTCGGCATCTTCAACCTGCTGCCGCTGCTACCGCTCGACGGTGGCCACATCGCGGTGCTGGGCTTCGAGCAGGCCCGGCACGGTCTGCGCAGGCTGCGCGGTTACCGTGGACCGGTCAAAAAGGTTGACTTCGCCAAACTATTACCAGCCACGTACGCCACGGTTGTCGTACTGCTCGGATTCAGCCTGCTCCTCCTGTCCGCCGACATCGTCAACCCGATCCGCCTGAACCAGTGACCCCGCACGGGCACCCGCGTCCGTGCGCCCCACTGCCCTGCGTCCCGCAGCCGACAGGCCGAATCAGTCGCACGTCGATCATCTTTTCCGATTCGCCAGTGAGGACAACGTGACCGTTACTCTGGGCATGCCAACCGCTCCGGCCCGACCGCTCGGAACGCGGCGCAAGAGCCGGCAGATCCACGTGGGCAACGTCCCGGTCGGGGGCGACGCTCCGGTCTCCGTTCAGTCGATGTGCACGACGTTGACCTCGGACGTCAACGCGACGCTGCAGCAGATCGCCCAGCTGACCGCGTCGGGATGCCAGATCGTCCGGGTCGCCGTGCCGAGCCAGGACGACGCCGACGCGCTCGCGGCGATCGCCCGCAAGTCCCCCATTCCCGTGATCGCGGACATCCACTTCCAGCCGAAGTACGTCTTCGCCGCGATCGACGCCGGCTGCGCCGCGGTCCGCGTCAACCCCGGCAACATCAAGGCGTTCGATGACAAGGTCGGCGAGATCGCCCGCGCCGCGAAGGGCGCCGGCATCCCGATCCGGATCGGCGTCAACGCCGGTTCGCTCGACAAGCGCCTGCTCGCCAAGTACGGCAAGGCCACCCCCGAGGCGCTCACCGAGTCGGCGCTGTGGGAGTGCTCGCTGTTCGAGGAGCACGACTTCCGCGACATCAAGATCTCGGTGAAGCACCACGACCCGGTCGTCATGATCCAGGCCTACCGCCTGCTCGCCCAGTCGTGCGACTATCCGCTGCACCTCGGGGTGACCGAGGCGGGCCCGGCGTTCCAGGGCACGGTGAAGTCCTCGGTGGCATTCGGCGCGCTGCTCGCCGAGGGCATCGGCGACACCATCCGGGTCTCGCTGTCCGCGCCGCCGGTCGAGGAGGTCAAGGTCGGCGCCGCCATCCTGGAGTCCCTGGGACTGCGGGAGCGTAAGCTCGAAATCGTGTCCTGCCCGTCCTGCGGGCGGGCGCAGGTCGATGTCTACACCCTCGCCAACCAGGTCAGCGCCGGTCTCGAAGGCATGGAGGTCCCGTTGCGGGTCGCCGTGATGGGATGCGTCGTCAACGGGCCGGGCGAGGCTCGGGAGGCCGACCTCGGTGTCGCGTCCGGTAACGGCAAGGGGCAGATCTTCGTCCGCGGCGAAGTGATCAAGACCGTGCCGGAGGCGCAGATCGTGGAGACCCTCATCGAGGAGGCCATGCGGCTGGCCGAGCAGATGACGGCGGAGGGCGCCGCCTCCGGCGAGCCCACCGTCAGCGTCAGCTAGTCGGTTCGACCGGATGGGCCTGCCGCTGCGCTCCGCGCCGACGAGACTGCTCGACGATCGGGACCTTCCCGCGGTGCGCGAGCTGCTGGCCCGCAATCCGGTCGCCGACGTCTTCGTCGCCTCGCGGGTCGAGGCCGCCGGCCTCGACCCGTGGCGGCTCGGCGCGGAGATGTGGGGCCACCTGGTCGACGGCCGGCTGGCCGCGCTGTGCTACTCCGGTGCCAATCTCTGGCCCGTGGCGGCGGGACCCGCCTCGGCACGGCTGTTTGCCGAGCGGGCCCGCCGGCAGGGGCGGCGCTGTTCCTCCATCGTCGGTGTCTCCTCGTCGGTCATGGCGATGTGGCGGCAGCTGGAGCCCACCTGGGGTCGGGCCCGTGAGGTCCGCGCCGACCAGCCGCTGCTCGTGATCGACGGTCCGCCGCTGGTCGCCCCCGATCCGCAGGTCCGGCCGGTCCGCCCCGACGAGCTGGACATCCTGCTCCCGGCCTGTATCGCGATGTTCACCGAGGAGATCGGCGTCTCGCCGGTGCTGGCCGACGGTGGCACGCTCTACCGGGCCCGCGTCGCCGAGTTCATCGGCCAGCGGCGTTCGTTCGCCCACATCGCCGACGGCCGAGTGCTGTTCAAGGCGGAGATCGGGGCCGTCGCCGGCGACGTCTGCCAGATCCAGGGCGTGTGGGTCGACCCCGCCCTGCGCGGGCGCGGCCTTGGCGCGGCCGGCACGGCCAGCGTCGTCGCACTCGCCCGGGCGTCGCTCGCGCCCCAGGTGAGCCTGTACGTCAACGACTTCAACCACGCCGCCCGCCGGGTCTACGAGCGGGTCGGCTTCCGCCGCGTCGGCACCTTCGCCTCGATCCTCTTCTAGGATCCCGCGCTCCGCCGGCCCACCCACGCTGACCCACTGACGCTGACGGTCTCGCCGATCCTCTCTCGCGTCGGCTTCGACCAGAGAGCGGAGTCCGGGGCGGACTTCCCGTGGGTGGGAAGGGGAGTGCAGGGAACAGCGGCACCGTGTCGCGAACACGGCGTGTCGTGTCCGGTTTGTCCATAGTGTCGTGACACGGACCGCCGCCAAGTGGTCACAACGCTGCCAGAGCCGGCCGGTGCGGCCGCCGGGGCGCCGAGGCTGTGCTCCGCGGGACGCGGGTCGTTGACGGCCCAGGGCGGGGGAGAACGGCGCTCGCCGTTGGGCCTCGGCCGGCTGGTCGCCGGGCCGGGCCCGCCGCCCGGGATGGCCTGTCCCGGTCTTCTTCTGGTCCGCGGGTGGTGCCCCGCTCCGCCGCTGATGTCCTGTTTATCTGCTGTGGGTGATTTGCCCTGGTCAATTGTTGCTGATCTATGTCACAACGATGTCGTCACATGGCCAGGATCAGGGCCATCTGGCATGCTTACCATCCCGATGGCTTCGATCGACTTGCGTGGCGTGGGCCGGACAGCCCGCGTGAACTGGGGGTTCTTCATGAAACCGAGCAGGCTGTGGCGCGCGCTGACGCCACTGATCACCGCGGGGGCGCTTGCGCTGGCGGTGGTGGGCTGCTCGAGCTCGGGCAGTGACGAGACCTCCTCGGCGTCCGCGACGCCCGGCCAGGCCAGTGGCACGCTGCGGCTCGGCTACTTCCCGAACCTGACCCACGCCCCGGCGCTCTACGGCGTGGAGAAGGGCATCTTCGCCAAGAACCTCGGCTCCGGCGTCACGCTGAAGACCTCGACGTTCAACTCTGGCACTCAGGAGGCCGAGGCCATCCTGTCCGGGGCCCTCGACGCCGCCTACATCGGCCCGAACCCGGCGGCGAACAGCTTCATCAAGTCGCACGGTGAGGCGATCCGGATCGTCTCCGGCGCCACCTCCGGCGGCGCGTCGCTGGTCGTGCGCCCGGACATCACCTCGGTGGCGCAGCTCAAGGGCAAGACCCTCGCCACGCCCGGCCTCGCGAACACCCAGGACGTGGCGCTGCGCTACTTCCTGAAGAAGAACGACCTGAGCACCGACACCCAGGGCGGCGGCGACGTCTCGATCAAGCCGCAGGACAACTCCCTGACAGTCGACGCGTTCACGAACAAGGCCATCGACGGCGCCTGGGTGCCCGAGCCGACCGCGTCCCGCCTGGTCGCCGCGGGCGGCAAGGTGCTGGTCAACGAGGCCGACCAGTGGCCCGAGACCAAGGGCCAGTTCGTCACGACGGTGCTGCTCGTGCGGACCGACTATCTCAAGAAGAACCCCGAGATCGTCCGGCGGCTCGTCGCGGCGAACGTCGAGTCGATCAACGGCCTCAACGCCGACCGCGACGCGTCGGCGAAGGTCACGAACACCGCGCTCGGCAAGCTCGCCGGCAAGCCGCTGTCCGACGCGGTGCTGACCTCGGCCTGGAAGTCGCTGACGTTCACCCCGGACCCGATCGCCGCCTCGCTGCTGCTGTCCGCGAAGCACCAGCAGGAGCTCGGCCTGATCAAGGACCCGAAGCTGGACGGGATCTTCGACCTGACGATCCTCAACGACATCCTGTCCAAGCAGGGCAAGCCGACCGTCTCCGACTCCTGATCCGACCGGCGTCCCGGGCCCACCTGCCCGGGACGCCACCCGCACGACGGGGGGGATGATTCCGTGACCACTGCCCTGACCGGCTCAGCTGTCGATACCGGCGCGGCCGCCCAGGCCGACACGGCGCTGCGCATCGACGGCGTCAGCCGCGTCTTCGGTGCCGGTCCCGCGCGCGTCCAGGCGCTCGACGACGTGTCCCTCGAGGTTCGCGCCGGTGAGTTCGTCTGTCTGCTCGGGGCGTCCGGCTGCGGCAAGTCCACTCTGCTCGGGCTCGTCGCGGGGCTCGACGCCCCCAGCGCCGGGACGGTCGACACCACCGGTCGCCGGGTGGGGATGATGTTCCAGGACTCGGCGCTGCTGCCGTGGCTGACCGCGGGCGGCAACGTCGAGGTGCCGCTGAAGCTGCGCGGGATCCGCAAGGCGGAGCGCCGGGAGCGGACCGAGCGGCTGCTCTCCATGGTCCGCCTCGCCGGGATGGCCGACCGGCGCCCGCACGAGCTCTCCGGCGGCATGCGCCAGCGGGTCAGCCTCGCCCGGGCGTTCGCCCAGGAGGCGGACATCCTGTGCATGGACGAGCCGTTCGGCGCGCTCGACGCGATGACCCGCGACCTGCTGCACGACGAGCTCGAGCGGATCTGGCGGGAGACCGGTGTCACGGTCCTGTTCGTCACCCACGACGTGCGCGAGGCGGTCCGCCTCGGGGACCGGATCGTCCTGCTGTCCTCCCGGCCCGGCCGGGTCGCGGAGATCTTCGACGTCGACATCGACCGGCCACGGCGGATCGACTCCGCCCATGTCGCCGAGCTCGCCACGACGGTGACGGCCCGGCTGCGCGAGGAGGTGGGCCGCCATGGCCACTGAGATCGATGTGCCCACCCGGGCGCACGAGCGGCCGGACCTCGCCAAGGCCCGGCCGGGTGACGCGCCCGAGGTCGACGCGACCCTCGCCGGCCTCGACGCGCTCGACATCCCCACCGCGCGGCGGGCGCCGCTGCTCGCGAGGTCCTGGGCGGCGACGTGGCCCAAGCTGGGCGCGCTGGTGCTGTTCCTGCTGCTGTGGCAGGTGGTCGTCTGGACGGGTTGGAAGCCGACCTACGTGCTGCCCGGTCCCGTTACCGCGTTGCGGGAGTTCGGCAGCCGGCTCGGTACCGGTCACTTCTGGGAGGCGCTCGCCAGGACCCTGGTCCGCGCGGTCGAGGGGTACGCCCTCGCCGTCCTGATCGGCGGAGTGGTCGGTGTCGCGGTCGCCCGCTTCACCCTGCTGCGCACGGCCGTGGGCTCGTTCATCACCGCCCTGCAGACAATGCCCTCGATCGTCTGGTTCCCGCTCGCGATCCTGCTGTTCAAGCTGAGCGAGTCGGCGATCATGTTCGTGGTGATCCTCGGTGCGGCGCCCTCGGTCGCCAACGGGGTGATCTACGGCGTCGACTACGTGCCGCCGCTGCTGGTGCGGGTCGGGCGCAGCATGGGGGCCCGCGGGTTCTCCCTGTACCGCCACGTGGTGGCGCCGGCCGCGCTGCCCTCGGTGCTCGCTGGGCTCAAACAGGGCTGGGCGTTCGCCTGGCGCAGCCTGATGGCCGGTGAGCTGCTGGTGATCGTGCCCGGCCACCCGTCGATCGGCGCGGACCTGCAGAACTCCCGCGAGCTGATCGACACGGTCGGCGTGATGGCATCGATGATCACGATCTTCGTGGTCGGGGTGATCGTCGACGCGGCCTTCAATGCCGCCGACGCCCGGATGCGCCAGCGTCGCGGCCTCGTCGCCGAGGGCAACTCCGCGGTCCGGGCGGCCCGCGGTCGGCGAAAGCCACCGAACGACGGGGCGGGGGCCAACGAGCGGGCGAACGCGATCACCGCGATCGACGCCGCTGTGATCGGAACAGCGCCCGACGCGTCCTCCGGCGGCCACGCGGGCTAGGGGCGAACTCCGAGGCCTGGCACACCCGGCAGGCCGCCGGGCGCGGCGGCGCCCGACCCGGCGGGCGGCCTGACAACCTGTCCGGGGCGTTGCCCGGGGTGGGGCGGCACAATGGGCGCATGCAGATCTCCGCTCGCGCCGACTACGCGCTGCGCGCACTCCTCACGTTGGCGGCGAGCGACGGCCAGCTCGTCAAGGGCGAGTCGCTCGCCCTGGCGCAGGATCTGCCGTTGCGTTTCCTCGAGAACATCCTCACCGACCTGCGCCGGGCGGGACTCGTCCAGAGCCGCCGCGGTGCCGACGGTGGCTACCAGTTGGGCCGTCCCGCCGATCAGATCACCGTGGCCACCGTGATCAGGGTGACCGACGGTCCGCTCGCCAGCGTGCGCGGGCGCCGGCCGGAGGAGGCCAACTACGAGGGGGCGGCCAAGAACCTGCAGGACGTCTGGATCGCCGTGCGGGTCAACCTGCGCCGCGTGCTCGAGAACGTGACCTTGGCCGACGTCGCCGGTGGCCGGCTCCCGGACGTCGTCACGACGCTGAGCAACGACCCGGACGCCTGGACCACCCGGTGATCTGATCCCGCGGCGCGCCGTACCCGTCCGAGCCGGACCTGCCCGGGCCGTACCGTCCCGGATCGAGGTTGGCGGTCGCGGTGGTCAGACCGCGCCGGGAAGGGCCCGGGTCGCCGTGGCCGGCGGGAGGCCGGCAGACAGTCGGGCCCGCTGGGCGCGGATCGCCGCGCCGCCCAGCGCGTCGACGGCCAGCCGGCGGGATCTGGCCGACAGGACGGCGGTCGCGTCGTGCGCCGCGGCCGCGCAGGCGTCCTCGACCTGAGCGAGCACCCGCAGCGCCGCCGCGACGCTCACCGGCGCCGCGGGCAGCCGGTAGGCCGGCAGCGCGGCCGGCGGCCGCGCCCCCTCGGCCTGCAGGGCGGAGACGAGCGCGTCGCGCAGCTCGCGGTGGGCGAGCCAGGCGGAGCGGGCGAGTTCCCGGGCCGCCGCGGCCGGCGGCCCCAGCGGTGCGAGGGCGCCGCCAGCGGTGGCGGTGGCGTAGATCGCGGCGTGGCACGCCTCGAGCATCGCGCCGAGCGCCCCGACGGCGGCCTCCTGGTCCAGTCGCGGGGCGGGCTGCCCGTCGGCCTCGGCCGCGGCGAGCACCCGGGCCGTCCGGGACGCGTCCCCGCTCATCGGGCCGCCCCGGCGGGGTCGCCGGCCTGGGCGAGGTAGGCGCCGAGCAGCTCCACCCGGGCGTCACTGGCGGCGTACAGGCTGGCGAGCAGCGGGGCGAGCGCGCCGGTGACCCGCAGGCTGTCGGCGTGCGCGGCGGCCGCCGCGCCGCGTTCCGCGCCGTGCAGGTCGGTGAGGGTCGCCCGCTGTGCCGCCGGCGCGTCGTCGACGTCGGTTGAGGTCATACCGATACTAGGGGTGACGGCTGTGACACCTGGGGTGACGCCTGTGCCCTGCGTGGTGCCGGACCCGCTCGGGGTGCTCGAGGCGGTGCCGGCCGGGGCCGGCGCCGCGACCGGAACCTGGGCGACGATCGTCGACACGGCGACCTCGTGATGGGCCCGCAGGGAGTCCAGCAGCGTGCGCAGCGAGGGATGCTGGGCTGCGGCGGCACGGTAGGCGGCGGCCAGCGCGCCCGAGCGGGCGGCGGCGGTGCGCGCGGCGGCGACGTCCCCGGGGGGCAGGCCGCCGTCGGGGCCGGTGGCGGTGGACTCCGTCGTGGAGCAGCCGGCGACGAGGGCCCCGGCGAGGCCGGCGAGGGCCAGGCCGCCAAGCCCGGTCAGGATCTGCCGCCGAGTGGCGGGTGCGTGCGGTGCCGGGTCCACGGTCCCGAGCTTCGCACACCGGGCCCGGGTGGCCCGACCGCCGTCCGCCCCCGCCCGGGTGATCCCGCCCGCGCACCGGGAGGGAACGGAAGGATCGGGCGTCGCGCGCGGGGGCGGGCGACGTCGGGTGGGATCGGCGGTGCACGTAGGCTATGGATCTCACCCGCCGGCCGGCTGCCATCCCACGGCCCGGCGGGGGTATGCGTTGGTTGGCGTGGTGGTCGCCGCGGTGTGCGAGAGCATGCCGTGGGTCGTCGTCGTCCGAGGGTGCCGGATCCGGGTGGACTTTGGTCCTGGTCGGGGTATCGCCCTGATGGCCGGGGTGGTGCGCTCCGGTCGCCCCGGTCGTCATCATCCCCGCGCGGCGGCGCGGGCGGTCGCCGCCGGACTCGCCCCACGGCGGGCGGTCGGTGCGCGTCTGTCCCCGCGCGGCGGTGTAGTAGGTCCGTCGGCGGGGGCGCCCGCGCGCCGGCGGGACGCCGAAGGTCGGTGGACCGGGAGCGCGGGCGGAGCGTTGGGTGGTCGGTCGGGCGGGCCGGCGGGATTGATCGGAACAGCATGCACGCGGGAGAGGACACAGCAGTGGCAGGGGCGGGGGAGTCCGGCCGGGGTCGCGACGGCGGCGACGCCCGCGGTCGTGGGCGTGATCGCGGGCGCGGGGACGCCGGTGGCGGCCGCGGTCGCGCGGATGTCGGTCGGGCCGATGTCGGTCGGGCCGACGGAGGTCGCGGCGACGAGGGCGGCCGGGCGGCGGCCGGTCGGCGGGCGGAGCCGGTCGCACCTCGGTTGCGGGAGCGGCTGTCGTCCGTTCTCGAGCCCGCCGGCTTCGATCTCGAGGATGTCGCCGTGACCCGGGCGGGCTCGCGCAGCCTGGTCCGGGTGGCCGTGGACCGCGACGGCGGCATCGACCTGGACGCGGTGGCGGAGGCCAGCCGGCTCGTGTCGGAGGCCCTCGACGCGGCGGAGGCCGCGGGGGAGGCGTTCACCGCGGGCCCGTACGTGCTGGAGGTCACCTCCCCGGGAGTCGACCGACCCCTGACGGCTCCCCGGCACTGGCAGCGTGCCGTCGGCCGGCTGGTGACCGTGCGGGGTGCCGACGGCGCCGAACTGTCCGGCCGCGTGCTCTCCGCCGACGAGTCGGGCGCCGACCTCGCCGTGCCCACCGGGCCGGTCCAGCGTGGCCGTCCGCCGCGGCGCAAGGTGACGCGCGTGCACTTCGAGAGGGTCGCACGAGCGACGGTCGAGGTCGAGTTCTCGGCCTCGGAGTATGATGATCTTTCTGGCGACCTGTCGACCCGCCCCGTGGGCGACGCGGCGGGCTCGCCGGACGTCCCGGATACCCCGGGCATTCCGGACTCGCCGCGGCTGCCGGGTGCCCCGGCGTCCGACGACTCCCCGGCGCAGTCGGGGCCGGAAGGTGACAACGAGGGCCGTCAGGTCGACGCCCAGGGCGCGGCCGGTGAGGAGATGACCCGGTGAAGCTCGACGTGGCCGCGCTGCGCGGGATCGAGCGGGAGAAGGACATCGCCTTCGACACCCTCGTACAGGCGATGGAGACGGCCCTGCTCACGGCCTATCACCACACCGCCGGGTCGGCGCCCGACGCCCGGGTGGTCATCGACCGCACCACGGGGGAGGTGTCCGTCCTCGCCCGTGAGGAAGGTCCCGACGGGACCAGTCGGGAGTACGACGACACACCGGCGGACTTCGGCCGGATCGCGACGATGACCGCCAAGCAGGTCATCATGCAGCGGCTGCGGGAGGCCGCGCAGGAGGTCACTTACGGGCAGTACGCGGACCGCGAGCACGAGGTCGTCTCGGGCGTGGTGCAGCACCACGAGCAGCGGGCGGGATCCCGGGTCGTGCTGGTCGACCTGGGCACCGTCGAGGGCGTCCTGCCGCTGGCCGAGCAGGTGCCGGGTGAGCGGCTCGAGCACGGCGATCGGATCAAGTGCTATGTGGTGCATGTCGCCCGGGGCCCGCACGGCCCCACCGTGACGCTGTCGCGGACCCATCCGGAGCTGGTCAAGGGCCTGTTCCGGCTGGAGGTGCCCGAGGTCGCCGACGGCACCGTCGAGCTCGCGGCGATCGCGCGGGAGGCGGGTCATCGCAGCAAGATCGCTGTGCGGTCGAAGGTGGCGGGCGTCAATCCCAAGGGCGCCTGCATCGGCCCGATGGGCAGCCGGGTGCGGGCCGTCATGGCCGAGCTGCGGGGTGAGAAGATCGATATCGTGGACTGGTCCGCCGACCCGGCGACCTTCGTCGGCAGCGCACTGTCGCCCGCCCGGGTGGCCCGGGTCGAGGTCACCGACCTCGCGAGCCGTTCCGCGCGCGTTGTGGTGCCCGACTACCAGCTCTCGCTCGCCATCGGTCGGGAGGGGCAGAACGCCCGGCTGGCCGCCCGGTTGACCGGCTGGCGCATCGACATCCACTCCGACGCGGAGGACCGGGACGGCGCGGCGGGCGGTGGGCAGGCCGAGCCCGCGCCGGGCGGTGCCCCGCGCCGCTCCGGTCCGCCGGCGGTGCCGCGTCGATCTTCCGCTGCCGGTGGTCCCTCTCGGGGGCGGGCGGGATAGACTTTATGATGGCGTGTCGTGCGGAGCCCATCCGTACCTGTATCGGATGTCGAAGCCGTGCGCCGAGTTCCGACCTTCTGCGTATCGTCGTGGACGGCGGTGAGCTCCTGCCGGACGCTCGTCGTCGTATGCGTGGTCGGGGTGCGCATGTGCATCCTGATCTTGCCTGTCTCGATCTCGCGGAGCGCCGCAAGGCGTTTCCCCGGGCACTGCGAGTGCCGGGTCCGCTTGGTTCGAGGCAGGTCAGGCAGTACCTGGAGCGGTCCTGTGCCGAGCCGACCGGGTCCCCGTCGCGGGATCTGGTCGGCGGAGCGGCTCCAGGCGGAAGAGAAATCAGGTAAAGAGGTAGTGGGTCAGGTCCGCGGCAGCGGAGCGCCCGGACAGACGGGACGGATGCCGGCCATCGCCGGTGGACGGACCGGCAGGCGGCGCCAGATGACGTCGACAGGGAAGCGGGTCGAGACAGCGATGATCGCTCAATGAGCACCCAGCCATGATCACGACCGGCAGGTAACGAGGTCACGCGGGCACGGACCGCGGGCCGAACGAAGGAGCACCGTGGCAGGAAAGGCCCGCGTACACGAGCTCGCCAAGGAGCTTGGTGTCGACAGCAAGACCGTGCTCGCCAAGCTGAAGGACCTCGGCGAGTTCGTGAAGTCCGCTTCGTCCACCGTCGAGGCCCCCGTCGTCCGCAAGCTGAAGGAAGCGTTCCCCGGCGAGGGTGGCCCGGCCACCGGCGGTCGTCCGGGCGGTCGTCCCGCCGGGAACGGTGCGCGCCCGATGCCGCCGCCGCGTCCCGGCCCCGCCCCCCGGCCGGGCCCACGGCCCGTTCCCGGTCGTCCGGGTCCGGCCGGCCGGCCCGCCCCGGCCTCGCCTCCCGCTGCGGCC
>NZ_JCBATA010000051.1:0-58696 GCF_059816245.1 Frankia sp. RB5 | reverse complement strand
CTACATCCCGCGCCCACCACACCTGCACCAGCACCTCCTCGACATCCTCGGCGTCGACCCAACCCGCCCACCATGATCGACATACGGGCCCGTCAACGCATCAAAGCCCCATGTGCGGAAGACGGGCGTCAGAGCCGCTCGATGACGGTGGCGTTGGCCATGCCCCCGCCCTCGCACATCGTCTGCAGGCCGTAGCGGCCGCCGGTGGCCTCCAGGTGGTTGACCAGCGTGGTGAGCAGCCGGGTGCCGGAGCCGCCGAGGGCGTGCCCGAGGGCGATCGCCCCACCCCGCGGGTTGAGCCTCGCGGGGTCGGCCCCAGTGTCGCGCGCCCAGGCCAGCGGCACCGGCGCGAACGCCTCGTTGACCTCGTAGGCGTCCATGTCATCGATGGTCAGACCGGCCCGGGCCAGGACCTTGCGGGTCGCCGGGATCGGCGCGGTCAGCATCAGCAGCGGGTCGTCGCCGGCCACGGCGAAGCTGTGGAAGCGGGCCCGCGGGCGCAGGCCGAGCTCGTTCGCCCGCTCGGCACTCATGATGAGCACCGCGGAGGCGCCGTCGGTGAGCGGCGAGGAGTTGCCCGCGGTGATGTGCCAGCCGATCTCCGGGAACCGGGCGGCCCACTGCTCGGTGTGGAAGGACGGCCGCAGTTTGCTCAGGGCCTCGAAGGTCGTCGCGGGCCGCACGGTCTCGTCGACCAGGTGGGTCGCGGTCGTGCCGTCGGGCAGCGTGATCTCCACCGGGACGATCTCCCCGGCGAAGTCGCCGGCCCGCGCCGCGGCGGCGGCGAGCTCGTGCGACCGCGCGGAGAAGGCGTCCAGCTCGTCGCGGGTGAACTTCCACCGCGCGGCGATCAGCTCGGCGCCGATGCCCTGGTTGGCCAGGCCCTCCGGGTAACGGGCGCGGATGCTCGGGCCGTTCGGGTCCTGGCCGGCGGTGGAGAAGCCCATCGGCACCCGGCTCATCGACTCGACACCGCAGGCGATGACGATGTCGTAGGCGCCGGCGAGCACGCCCTGCGCGGCGAAGTGCGCGGCCTGCTGGCTCGAGCCGCACTGGCGGTCGATCGTCGTCGCGGGGACCGACTCGGGGAAGCCCGCGGACAGCACGGCTGTCCGGCCGATGTTGGCGGACTGCTCGCCCGCCTGGCTCACACATCCGGTGATCACATCGTCGACCAGGGCCGGGTCGAGGTCGTTGCGGCTGACGAGCTGGCCGAGGACGGTGGCCAGCAGCTCCACGGGGTGCACCCCGGACAGGGCCCCACCCGGCTTGCCCCGGCCCGACGCCGTGCGGACCGCGTCGACGATGACTGCGTCTGCCATGGGAATCTCCCTCGTCACCAGGGCCGCCGGATCACTCCGTCGCCCCGCTCGTGTCGCTTCGGTACTGCGTGGCGTGCTCCGACGGCCGCACCCCCACGATCGTCCGGCCTGACGCTACGAGCCCGCTCTTGACGGGGCAACAAGTCGCGGGGAACGCGCATTCCAACATCGTCGCCCGCCACCGTCGTCGCCCGCCACCATCGCCGCGCGTGGGCATCGTCGCGCGTGGGCGTCGTCGCGTGTGGGCATCGTCGGCGGTGGGCGTCAGCCGAGGAGCCGGGGCGGGCGTGGCGGCGGCGACTGCGCCCAGCCCGGGCTCGCCGCCTCGGCGACGCGGCGGTCGATCCAGCGGCGCAGGCCGGCCACGTCCACCTCGTACGGCGGGCGTGCGGCGTAGGGGGCGAGCCCCTCGCCGGCGCGGGTGAGGACCGCGATGCCGCCGCAGGTGTTGCCCCGGGCCAGATGGGTGATGCCGACGGCGAGCTGGGTCAGCGCGCGCCACAGCCCGCGGTCCCGCGCGTCCGCCGACTTCCACGCGGCCTCCAGCACCTCGTGCGCCTGGAACGGCCGACCGGTGTCGAGCAGGTGCTGGGCGGCGGCGAGCGCGGCCGGCGGCGGCAGCACGGCGGGCAGGTCCAGCGGCACCACACCCTTCGCCCCGAAGGGCAGCGGTCGCCCGAGCGCGTCGCGGGGGCGTTCGGCACCGGGCCGCGGCCGGGCCTCGGGCCGCCGGGGATGTGGTGATGTGGTCATCGTCGCTAGTGTGACCAGGAGGCGGCGCATCTGTCACGCGCAGTGATCCAGTTGGCCGGCGTCGGCCCGCGCCGGCCTGCCCGTGGGATCGGCGATCGGGTCACCGACCGGGCACTGTCGATCAGGTGGTCGGGTGTCGTCGATCGCTGACGGTGTCATTCGGCGGCCCCGCGGTTCCTTTGCGTCACTCCCGGGCGCTGGTTACGGTGGTGGCCTGACGACGCCGACCGCGGCGGACGGCCATCGGCCGCCCCGGTGCCGGTCGAGGCCGGGGAGGCTGCGATGTCCCGCGAGGGGTGGACGGGCGAGAACTCGCCGGGCCCGGCTTCGCGGGCCGGCCGGACGGGCGTGCGCGGCGAGCGCCGCGTGCTCACCCATCGTCGGCATATCGACACCTGCCGGGTCAGCGCGACGGCCTGTCCGCGCTGACGACCGCGGCATTCCGGACCTTTCCTCGGCCGCGCCGGACCTCCGGCGCGGATCACCGGCCAGCGCGACGCGGGCCGCTCCCGCCGGACCGGGCACGCGCCCGGCGCGGGGCGGACATGCCGCGGCCGTGGGGAAGGTCGTCGACTTCGGCAGGAACGGCACCCGCCATGAACGATCCCCTCGCACCATCCGGTGGACCGCCCGGCCCCGACCGTCCGGTGCCGCCCGCGCCGTCGCCCACCCGGGGGGCCGCCGGCGACGGCGGCCAGGTGGCCCAGCCGGAGCGCCGCACCGCCGGGCTCGCCGACTTCACCCTGCGTGAGGCGCACGTCCTCGACCGCCGGGGCCGCTTCGGCGCGCCCGTCGACGTCGCCGTGCGCGCCGGCGTCATCCAGGCGATCGGGCCGGGGCTGGCGCTCGACCGGTCCGCCGTCGACGTCGATGCCCGGGGGCTGTGGCTGATGCCGGGCGTGGTGGACTGCCACGCCCACGTGACCCAGTCCACCTATGATCCACTCGAGCTGATGACGACCCCGCTGTCCGGGCGCTACCTGGCCAGCGCCGGCGCGCTGCGGGCCGCGGTGCACGCCGGTGTCACCGGCCTGCGCGACGCCGGCGGTGCCGACGCCGGCCTGCGTGACGCGCTGTTCGCCGGGGTCGTCCCGGGTCCCCGCCTCACGGTCTGCGTCGTGCCGCTCAGTCGGACCGGGCGCCACGGCGACGGCGCGCTCCTCGGCCCCGGCCTGGAATCCGCGCAGGAGGTGCTCGGGCCGGAGTACCCGGGGCGCCCGGCGCACACCGTCACCGCGGCCGGCGACCTGCCCACCGCGGTGCGTGGGGTCCTGCGCGCCGGCGCCGACTGGGTGCTGATCCATGCCAGCGGCGGCGTGCTGTCGGCACCGCCGGTGCGCGGCGGGTCCGCGCCTGACCTGCCTTTCACCCGGGCCCAGCTGACCGAGGCCGTCGCCGAGGCGGCCCGCTACCGCAGGCCGGTGATGATGCACGCGCTCGGTGATCGGGCGGTGGAGACGGCGGCCGCCGCGGGCGCCCGGTCGATCGAGCACGGGATCGGCCTGGGGGAGCGGGCCGGCGCGGCGATGGCCGCGCGGGGCGTGACCCTGGTGCCCACCCTGAGCGCCTACCTCGACCTCGCCGCGCTCGCCGGCACCGGCGTGCTACCCGGCTGGGCGGTCGAACGAGCCGAGGCCACCGCCGCCGCGCTGGCCGAGACCATCGCCGTCGCCCGCGCGGCGGGTGTGTCCATCGCGCTGGGCAGCGACGCCCGGCACCACAGCCGCCACGGCGGCAACCTCGCCGAGATCACCCATCTGCGCCGCGCCGGCCTGACCCCACCCGAGGCCCTGCTCGCCGCGACCGCGAACGGAGCACGACTGTGCGGCGTCGGCGACCGGCTCGGACGCATCGAGACCGGCTATGTCCTCGACGCGATCCTGCTGGACGAGGATCCGGCCGACCTGGAGTTGTTCACCAGGCCGGATGCCGTGCGCGGCGTCTTCGTGGGCGGCCGGGCGGTGCTGGCACATCCGCGGCTGCCCGCCGAGCTCGTTCCGCCCGGCTCGCCCGTCTGGTCCGCGGCGCCCGCCGCGGGCGCGCGAACGCCGGCCGCCGGGCAGACCAGCCATCGGACCTCACCCTGACCCGTACGCCATCGGTGGGAACAGTCCCGACCTGTCGCCGGTATCCAGAACCCGAAACTCGGGAGGTGATTCCCTCCAGGATTCCGGAATGCATTGCGGGAGGTCGGAGGGTGATGTTTTCGGGCGTCTTCGAGGAGTCGGGCGGCGGGCTCCGGAGGGCGGCCGAGATGCGCGTCTGTTCGTCGGAGCTATTGTCGGAGGGGCCCCGGTCGGGTCGGTGTCGTTGCCCGTCGGGGCCTCGAGGTGGCGTCAAGGACGCCGTCCACCGACCGGAGGTGTTTGCTGTGCAGCACGCCGAAACCATCACCGAAAAGATGCGCAGGGCAATCGAGGAGTGCATGTCCTGCTCGGCATTGTGTGAGGAGACCATCTCCTACTGTATGGACATGCCGGGCAGCATGATGAGCGCCGACGACATGCGGCTGATGATGGACTGCGCGGCGGTCACCCGGACCTGCGCGGACATGATGTGCCGCATGTCGCCCTTCCACGGGGGCATGTGCGCGATGTGCGTGCGGGTGTGCGGCGCCTGCGCCGAGATGTGCGAGCGGATGCCGCGCGACGCCCAGCTCGCCCGCCTCGCCCGCGCCTGCCGGTCCTGCCTGGACAGCTGCGCGGCGATGGCCGGCGCGGCGGCCTGACACCGGTCAGGCAGCAGGCCGGCGCCTCCGGGATGCCGCGCTGAGGCCGGCACCCGGTCCCTGCGGTTCGCCCCGGCGCGTGACGCCGGGGCGAACCCGTCGCCCGAGCCGAACGCGACCGCCCTGGCGCGTGCGGTGACTGTGCGATCGCTTCCGCCGCTCACTCCGATCTGGTCCGCGTTGACGTCCAGGTCCGCCCAGGTCGGGCACGAGTCGGACATGAGCGGTGATGTGCGTCGTACACGATGCTTCGGGTGATGTCTGAGAGTTGCGACATTGCAGCGAAATGCACGCAGCGTCATGGGTGTGTCCGTGGTTTCGCACGGAACAAGTACTTGTAACTACCCAGGGTAGTTCGCTACGGTTGCCGGGCACACGTTGCTCCGGGCTGACGCCGAGTTCTGCCCCCGGCCCGGGGTCCCTCCGAGACAGCTGGGGCAGAAGCGGGGGAACCAGGTTCCGCCGGGCGGTCCCGTCACGATCGCCCTTGGGGTTAAGTCGTCTGCACGCAGGCGACCGGGCTTCCCGGCCCGCACCCGACAGCTAACCTCGCAGGCGTACGGGAAGGACTCCACGTTGCCTGTGCCTCGGGAACTCCTCCGGCCGGCCGGCCCGGCCAAGCGGGTCGCCAGATCGGTCGGCGCCTTCTACGGTCCGCGACGGGCCTGGTGGGAGCTGCCCACGTCCTGACGGGGCGACGGGTGGTGGTCGCCGATCGCTCGCCGCCGTCCCATCGTTCTCGCACGGTTTTCGCGGCCTGCCCTAGGTCCTGCCGTGCCGTTCTCGTCGCCGCGCGCCGCCGCTGAGGCGGTGGCCCGGTGAACTGGTCATTCCTCCTGACCTGATCGCCGTTCATGCCGGGGCGTGATCCCTGACCGTGTCCGACCGCGCCGCTCGGTATCGACTGCTTTCCTCATGCACCTGAACAGGGCTCACCGACATTAATTAGTCCGTGCTGCCCCTAAATTTCCGTGCTCATTTTTGGCCGCATCTTCGACGGCCATTGAACTCCCGTATCTGCGCTTGCCGACACCGAAAGAGATGTCAAAGAATGGCTAAGGGAAAGCATCGTAAGCGCGCGGCGCGGCGCCGGGGCGCCACCATTGCCGCGGCCGGCGTGCTCGGCGCGGGCGTCAGCATGCTCGCCACGGCGGGTCCCGCGAGCGCTGCCACCGGCGCGGTGTCCGACGTGACGATCGCCCAGGTGGCCGCGAACGCCGGCCTGTCCGGATGCAGCGGGGTGCCGCTGTCGACCTGGGTGGCCGTGGCCCTCGCCGAGTCCGGTGGGAACACCTTCGCGCACGCCACCGCGGGCGAGGACTCCCGCGGCCTCTGGCAGATCAACATGCGGGCGCACGCCGGCTGGGTGGGCTCACGCAACCTCTACGACCCGGCCACCAACGCCTGGGCGGCCAAGCAGGTCTGCTCCAGTCAGGGCGTCCGCGCCTGGAGCACCTGGACCAACGGCATGTACACCCGCTTCACCGCGCGCGGTCAGGCGGCCGCGAGCGCGGTGGGCGGCGGCGCGGCCATCCGCACCATCTCCTACACAGCCGCGCCGGTCGCCGCGCCGGTCGCCGCGCCGGTCGCGAAGGCCGCCGGCTACCCGTCGCTGGTCAGCGGGCTGGGCTATCGCGACGACGTCCGGCGCATCCAGCAGAAGCTCGCGGACCTCGGTTACCCGATCCAGGTCGACGGGCAGTTCGGCTACCAGACGAACCACATGGTGAGGGACTACCAGCTCAAGCATGGGCTGCTGGTGGACGGTGTGGTCGGGCCGCAGACCAGCGCGAGCCTCGGGCTTTAGCGCCAGGCCGACGGCGGTGCGTGTCACGGCGCCGCCCGTGGGTGTTCCCGACCCATGGGCGGCGCCGTCGCGTGTCCGACGCATGGCAGGACTACCCGCGCGCCGCCCGGGGTATTCCCTGCACCGGCCCACCTGGGCCGCCGGTCCCCGCAGGCAGACGAGTACGGGGTCCGCCCGGGAAAGATTCTCCGTCTGCTGAGGATCTCCGACCGACAAGGATCATCATGGTCGACGAGCGCGCGACCGTGCCGGATCTGGCCATCCGGTGCGGACCTCGGGTTCCCGGCATGTCCGTCGTGGAGCCCTCGTCGTGGGGCGGCTCCGCCACCCGCTGGCGCGGGCCCGGCGCGCTGTTCGCCGTGCTGGGGCCGCTGGAGGTCTGGCGTCCGTCAGGGGACCAGGTGCGCATCGACCAACGCAAGAAGAGGGCGCTGCTGCTGACGCTGCTGCTGCACGCGGACCGCTGGACGTCCATCGAGGAGATGCGGCTGGCGCTGTGGCAGGACTCGCCGCCGCGCTCGGCGCTCGGGAACATCAAGACCTACCTCTCGGAGCTGCGCCACACGCTGCCCCCACCGCCCGGCGCCCCCGCGGACCGTCGGCACGTGGCGGCAGTCGGCCCTGGTTCGGGGGTGCTGTTCCGGCCGGTGGGACCGGGACGAATCGAGAGCCGGCCCGGCCACTACCGCCTGATCGTCCAGCCCGACGAGATCGACCTCGTCCGGTTCGAGCAGGATGTCGAGCGAGGCCGCGCCGCGGTCCGGGACGGATCGCCGCGCCGCGCGGTGGGCCTGTTCGAACGAGCCCTCGGCTGGTGGCGGGGCGACGCGTTCGACGAGCTGCCCGCCGAGGTGGCCGGAACCGAAAGCCTGCGCCTGGAGGAATCCCGGTGGGCGGTGCACGAGGACCTCATCGACGCGCGGCTCGCGCTCGGCGAGTTCGACGAGGTGCTGCCCGTGCTGCGCGCGTTCACCCTCGAGTTCCCGACCCGCGAGCGGCTGTGGGCGCAGCTGCTCGTCGCGCTGGAGCGCAGCGGCCGCCGGGCCGAGGCGCTCAGCGAGTACCGCACCCTCCATCGACGCCTCGTGGCGGACTTCGGCATCGAGCCCGGCGTCGCGCTGCGCCGCGTCCACCAGCATGTGCTGGAGGCGGAACCGGACTGTCCCGGAGCCCGCTCCGGACCCGCGGACGCGCACAGCCGGTGAACCCACGCTGAACCCACGCCGGGTATCAACTCCGCGCATCGGGTCGTCCCCTGCCCCGGCCGACGGACCCACCCGAGGAGGGACGAACCCATGATGGCGATGTACGAGCCGCCGCGGCTGGCGCAGGCAGGCCGATTCTCCGACGTGACCCGCGGTCGCTGGGGCTGGGGCCATGACTACTTCCACCGTCGGTTCGGCTGGGGCGGGCCTGGCTACGGTGGCGTTGTCGGCGGCGGCCCCGGTGATGGTGGATTCGTCGCCGGCGGATTCATCGTCTGACCGGCCGAGCCCGCGGTGACCACGGCGATCTCCGCCCGGCATGCCACGGCCGAGCGATCGGCGCGCCTGCCCCGCCCCAGCTGCTGGTTCGTCGTCCTGGCCGACCGGGATCCGGTGGTGGTGCCGGCTGGCGTGCGGCGTGTCCTGCGCCATCCCTCCGGCCGGCCCTGGCTGGTGGGCGACTGGCCCGACGACGCCATGGTCGTCGCGGCGGCGGGACGTTCGCGCCTGGCCCTCGTCGGGTGCGCCACCGCCAGCCCGAGTCATCTGCTGCGCCTGCTGGTCGCCGCCCGCACCGTGCACGACCTGGACGTCGCGCGCGAGGTCGCGGGTGACTACCACCTGGTGGCCGTGATCGACGGGCAGCGGCGAATCCAGGGCAGCGCGACCGGCACCCGAAGGATCTTCTCGGTGCGGATCGGCGGCCAGTCGGTGGCGGCCGACCGCGCCGACGTGCTCGCCGAGCTCGCCGGCGCCCGGCTGGACCTGACCGCGCTGGCCCTGTCGCTGCTGGACCCGTCGCCGCCGTACCCGCTGGACGAGGTGATGCCCTGGTCGTCGGCCGAGGCGCTGCCGCCCGACCACTACCTGGCCGTGCGCCGCGACGAGCGGGCCGAGGCGGTGCGCTGGTGGCGGGCCCCGGCCGCGGCGCGGTCGATGGCCGAGGGCGCGCCGATCCTGCGGGCCGCGCTCGCCGAGGCGGTGGCCGCTCGGGTCGCGGGCGCGCACACCGTCAGCGCCGACCTGTCGGGCGGGCTGGACTCGACCGCCGTGTGCGCGCTGGCCGCCAGAGGCCCGGCGGAGATCGTCGCGTTCACGGGCCTCGCCCACGATCCCGGGGACGACGACGCACAGTGGGCCGCCCTGGCCGCCGCCGCGATGCCCGGCGTCGCGCGGGAGATCCTGCCCTCGGCCGCTCTTCCCCTCGTCTTCGACGGCATCGCCGCCGTCCACGAATCGCTGGACCGGCCCTCCATCGCGCTGGTCGACCGGGCGAAGCTGCGTGCCGGCCTGGAGCGGCTCGCCCTCTACACCCCGCGCGTCCACCTGACCGGGTTCGGTGGCGACGAGATCGCCGGGGGATCGCCGAACTACCTGCCGGGTCTCGCCCGCCGCAGGCCCTGGACCGCGGTGCGGCACCTGCGCGGCCACCGCGCCCAGCAGGGATGGCCGCTCGCCGCGACCGCACGCGGCATGCGGGCGCGCGGCTATCAGGACTGCCTGCGCGGCATGGCGCGCACCATCGCCGCCGCCCGGCGCGGAGAGCTGGACGGCCGTCGGCGCGCACCCCTTCTGACCGCGCTGGACTGGACGCCGCCGCCCGTCGTCCCCGGCTGGCTGACCGACACCGCCCTGGAACTGCTCGCGGACGCCTTCGCGGACGCGGCCCGCCGCGCCGTCCCGCTGGCACCCACGCGCTGCGCGCACGCGGACCTGTTCGCCATCCGCGCCGCAGCGGGGACGTTCCGGGCCCTCGACCAGATCGCGGACCAGCTGGGTCCGCCCCTGGCCGCGCCGCTGCTCGACGACCGGGTCGTGCGCGCCGCGCTCGCCGTACGACCGGAGGAGCGATGCTCGCCGTGGGAGTACAAGCCGCTACTCAAGGAGGCCATGCGCCAGGTCGTCCCGGCCGAGTGCCTGCGCCGGCGGACCAAGGCCGACGCGTCGGCGGAGGAGGATCGCGGGCTGCGCACGAACCGGGATGTGCTCGTGCGGTTGTGCGACGACTCGCCGCTGGCCGAGCTGGGCCTGGTGGAACCGGACGTGCTCAGACAGGCGTGTCGGCGGGGTCCCGTCCCCGATCACCGGGCGCAGGCCCTGCAACCGACGGTCGCGACCGACGCGTGGCTGCGCGCACTGCGCCGCCGCCGCGGCTGACCGAACGGCCATGAACACCGGGAGGGATCATGGTGGCATTGCGATCGGACGTCATGCGCGCGCCGACGGAGTACGGAGCCGTACTCCTGCACACGGGCAACGGTCAGTACTGGACGCTCAACCCGACGGCGGATCTGGTCCTGCGGGTGATGTTGGCCGGCGGCGACACGGCGGCGGCGGTGCGCGAGCTGTGCTCGTCCGCCGAGGTCGAGCCGGAGGCCGCTCGGCGTGACGTCGAGGGGCTGCTCGCGCAGCTCACCGATGTCGGCCTCCTCGAACCGGCGGCGCCGGCGGACTACTCGCCCGACCGGGAGGCGGGAACCGCCCCGGGCGTGGCCCGGCCGGCGCGGGAGACGGGCGGGACCGGGCCGGAGCAGGCGAGCGGCCCGCGGGCCCGGGTGGAGGCCGGGCCGTGACCGCTCCCATGGCGGTCGAGGAGCCACAGGTCGTGCTGCGTCCGGTCGACCGGGCCCGGGCGATGGCGGCCGTGGGCGCGGCTCGGCTGCTCGCGACCCAGTCGCCGGCCCGGATCCGCCGGGTGCTGACGCGCCTCGCCGCCGGCGCCCGACCGGCGGACTACCCCACCGCGCTCGCCGCCCGCAAGGCCGTCATGGCGGTCAGCCTCACCTGCCGGGGGGCCGGGGGATGCGTGCCCCGGTCGATCGCCACCACCCTGCTGTGCCGCGGCGCCGGCACGATGCCCACCTGGTGCGTCGGCGTGCGCACCATCGCCCCGTTCGCCGCCCACGCCTGGGTCGAGGCCGAGGGCGACATGGTGGGGGAGTCCGTGCCACCCGGGTACCTGCGGTCCCTGGTCAGCGCGGGGCCAGGACGTGTCCGATGGTGAGGGGCCTCGGGGAGCTGTGGTCGCTGCTGCGCGGTCACCGCCGGTCGGTCGCCGCCGCGACCTCCCTCACCATGATCGGTACGGGCGTCGGTGTGCTCCAGCCGCTGCTCGTCATGAAGGTGATCGACAACGCGCAGCACGGCCGGGTGCCGATGTGGCTCATCGGAGCACTGCTCGGCCTGTTCGTCGGCCAGGCGGTGATCGACACCGCGGGTCACTACCTGCTGGAGCGCACCGGCCAGGGAGTGCTGCTGGGCCTTCGGCACCGGCTGATCGACCACCTGCTGCGGCTGCGCGTCCGGGTGGTGGACACCCGCCGGATCGGTGACCTGATCTCGCGTGCCAACGCCGACACGACCGTGGTGCGCGAGGCCGTCGCCTACAGCTTCACCGCGCTGGTCACCAGCCTGATCGGCGTGGTCGGGGCGATCGCGCTGATGGTGTGGCTGAACCCGTGGCTGTTCCTGCTGGTCCTCGGGGTGGTCATGGTCGCGGGCGTGGTGGTGCTGGGCGCGCTGAGCCGCATCCGAGCCGTGTCGGAACGCGGGCAGGCAAGCGTCGGCGGGATGACCGCCGACCTGGAACGCGCCCTCGCCGCGGTGCGCACCGTGCGCGCGAACCGGGCCGAGCGGCGGGAGGCCGTGCGCATCGGCGCCCACGCCGACGCCGCCTACCAGGCCGGCATCCGGATGGCGAAACTCGACTCGATCATCGCGCCCGCGATGCAGCTGGCCGTGCAGGGCAGCGTGCTCGTCGTCCTGCTGGTCGGCGGCGTGCTGGTCGCCCGGGGCTCGGCGACGCTCGGCAGCCTCGTCGCGTTCCTGCTGTACGCCACCTACCTCGTCATGCCGCTGTCCCAGCTGGTCGAGTCCGCGGCCACCATCCAGCGTGGCCTGGGGGCGCTGGCCAGGGTGAACGCGGTGTTCACCCTGCCGCGGGAGTCCGACGGCGCCGCGCTGCGCGGCCCACTGCGGACGGTCCCGGCAGCCCCGGTGCGTCCGCGGCCTGCCGGGTACGCCGTGTCGTCCGCGCGCGCCCGCGACGCCGGGACGGGGCCGCGCCCCGCGGTCGAGTTCCGCGACGTCACCTTCGCCTACACGACCATCCCGGTGCTTCGCGGCATCTCCTTCCAGGTGCCGACGCGCGGGCAGGTCGCGCTGGTGGGACCGTCCGGCGCGGGCAAGTCGACCGTGCTGGAGCTGATCGAGCAGTTCTACGAGCCGGACGAGGGGGAGATCCTGTTCGCCGGCCGCGACGTGTGCGCGCTGTCGCGCCAGGAGGCCCGCGGCTGGGTGAACCTCGTCGAGCAGAACACGCCGGTGCTGCACGGCACCCTGCTGGACAACATCGTCTACGCCGCCCCGGACGCGCCCGCGCGGGACATCGACTGGGTCCTGTCAGCCGCCGGCCTGACCGAGCTCGTGGAGCGGCTGCCCCGCGGCCTGCACACCCCGGTCGGAGACCACGGTGTGTTGCTGTCCGGTGGGGAGCGGCAGCGGGTCGCCATCGCCCGGGCGCTGCTGCCGAAGCCGGCCGTCCTGCTCCTCGACGAGCCCACCGCCCAGCTCGACGCCGTCCACGAACGGGCGCTGACCAGGGTGATGCGTGGCATCGCCGAGGAGCGCGCCCTGCTCGTGATCGCCCACCGCATCTCCACGGTCCGCGCGGCCGACCAGCTGATCGTCCTCGACCAGGGCCGGGTGCTGGCGCAGGGCACCCACGAGGATCTGCTGACAGCCAGCCCGTTCTACCGGCGCCTGGCCGGTGGCCCGATCCCGCCCACCGGCGACGGCGTCAGCGCGCCGGCGGTCGCAGAGCGGTCTTGAGGACCTTGCCCATCGCGTTGCGCGGCAGCTCACCGACGAAGTGGATCGATCGCGGCCGCTTGTGCACGGACAGCTCCCGGGCGACGAAGCCGGCGAGGTCGCCGCCGTCGACGTCTGCGCCGGCGAGATCGGGAGCGACGACGAAGGCGGTGATGCGCTGCCCGAGATCGTCGTCGGGCACCCCGACGACGGCCGCCTCGCGCACGGCGGGATGGGCGAGCAGCGCCGCCTCGACCTCGCCCGCGCCGATCCGGTAGCCGCCGGACTTGATCAGGTCGGTGGAGCGGCGCCCGACGATCCGGTGCTGGCCGTCCTCGCTGATCACCGCGGCGTCGCCGGTGCGGAACCAGCCGTCCGCGGTGAACGACGCGGCCGTGGCCTCGGGGCGGCCGAGGTAGCCGTCGAAGAGGGTGGGCGCGCGGACCTGCAGCTCCCCGACGCTCTCGCCGTCGCTGGGCACCGGCGCGCCGGTCTCGTCGTCGACCAGCCTGGTGGCCACGCCCGGCAGCGGCGGCCCGACCCAGCCGGCGCGGCGCTCGCCATCCACCCGGCCGCTGGTGGTGATCAGCGTCTCGGTCATCCCGTAGCGCTCGACGGGCGCCGCCCCGGTCAGCCGGCGAAGGCGCTCGATGACCGGGACGGGCAGCGGCGCGCTGCCGGAGACCAGCAGCCGGGCGCCCGCGAGAGCGCGCGCGCTGGGCTCGTCCTCGCACACCCGTGACCACACGGTCGGCACCCCGAAGTAGAGGCTGCCGCCCGCGCCCGCGTAGGCGGCGGGGGTCGGGCGGACGGTGTGCACCAGGCGGCTGCCGGTCCGCAGCGCGCCCAGCACGCCGAGGACCAGGCCGTGCACGTGGAACAGTGGCAGGCCGTGCACGAGAACGTCCTCGGCGGTCCAGCCCCAGGCGCCGGCGAGGGCATCGAGGTCGGCGGCGATCGCGGCGGCCGACACCATCACGCCCTTCGGCGCTCCGGTGGTACCCGAGGTGTAGAGGATCAGAGCCGGCGGCGCCTCGGGGCCGGTGGCGCCGGTCTCGGCCCCGGCTGGCGCCTGCGCGCGCTCGGCCACATCGACGGGAACCACGGGGATCGTCAGATCCGGCCAGGCGGCCTCGCCCAGCAGCAGCTCGGCCGCGCAGTCCCGCAGGATGTGGGCGCGCTCGAGCGGTCCGGAGTCGGGCGGGACCGGCACCGCGGGAACGCCGGCCAGCAGAGCGCCGACCACGGCGACCACGCTGGCCATCGACGCGTCGGCGCGCACGGCGACCATCCGCGCACCCGAGACCCGGCGGGCGACCGCCCCCGCCGCGGCGAACAGCTCCGCGCGCGACAGCACGGTGTCGCCCACCGTGACCGCGGGCGCGTCATGGTCCACGTCCAGAGGGGGGAACAGCGTCACAGGCTCGTCCTCTCGCCGCGTCGTGGCGGCGGGGGCGGCCACCTGCCGCGGGCCGCCGTCCCGCCTCCACGACGGTACGGTCCCGGCGGGCGTGGCGGGCCGGTTCGCCGCGCAACGGCTAACCTCGCAGGCTGTGTCAGAACAGGCTGGGTCAGAGTCAGAACAGGCCGGGTCAGGATCCGTCTCCGTCCCGGACCACCCGAGCGGCTCGGCGGCCCCGTCGGCGGCCCCGTCAGAGGCGGCGTCGGCGGGGGCGATCCGCGGCGCGTCGGTCACGGTGATCGGCATCGGCGCGGACGGCTGGGACGGGCTCTCCCCGGCGGCCAGGCGGGCGCTGGCCGCCGCGCGCGTGATCCTCGGTTCGCGCCGTCAGCTCGACCTCCTACCCGAGCCCGGTGCCCCTGCCGAGCCCGGTGCCGCGGCCGTGGTCGTGGGACGTCGGATCCCCTGGCCCTCGCCGCTGCTGCCGGCCCTGCCGGGCCTGCTGGCGGAGCACGGGGTTCTCCCCGTCGACGTCGGTGCGCGGGCCGATCCCGCGCCCTCGGCGTCACCGGCCGGGACCGCCGGCCTGCCCGGCGGCGCCGCCCGGTCGCCGTCCGAGGTGAGCGTGCTGGCCAGCGGCGATCCGATGTTCTACGGGATCGGCACCACGCTGGTCCGGCTGCTGGGCGCGGATCGGGTTCGGGTGCTGCCCCATCCGTCGTCGGTGTCGCTCGCGTGCGCCAGGCTCGGCTGGGCGCGGGAGGAGGTCGACGTCGTGAGTGCCGTCGGCCGGCCCCTGGAGCGGGTGCGGGCGGTGCTGGCGGACCGCCGCCGCCTGCTCGTCCTCAGTGCCGACCGGGACACGCCCGGCGCCCTCGCGGATCTGCTCGTCGACGCGGGCTACCCGGGCAGTGAGCTGACCGTGTTGGACCGGCTCGGAGCGGCGGACGAGGCGCGACAGTGGGCGACGGCGGCCGACTGGGCGCGGGCCCGCGCCGGCTGGCGGGAGGCCGGGGTCGCCGGCGTTCCCGCGTCGGACCCGGGGTTGCGTCCACCCTCGGATCTCAACGTCGTGGCCGTCGAGCCGCGTGCCGACCACCCGTCGGGTCACCGAGCGCGGACCCCCGGGCTGCCCGAGGAGGTCTTCGAGCACGACGGCCAGATCACGAAGCGGGAGATCCGGGCGCTGACTCTGGCCCGGCTGGCGCCCGCCCCCGGCGAGCTGCTCTGGGACGTCGGCTCGGGGTCGGGCAGCGTCGCCATCGAGTGGATGCGCAGCCACGAGTCCTGCCGCGCGATCGCGGTGGAGGTCCGGGCGGATCGCGCGGACCGGATCCGGCGCAACGCCGCCGCGCTCGGCGTTGCGCCGCTGCGGGTGGTGGTGGGGCGCGCGCCGGGCGCCCTGGCGGGGCTGCCGGTTCCGGACGCGGTCTTCATCGGGGGCGGGGTGACCGGCCAGGGCGTGTTGGACGCCTGCTGGGCCGCGCTGCGAGGGCGGGGACGGCTCGTGGTCAACGCCGTGACCCTGGAAGCCGAAGCCGTGCTGGCCGCGTGGTACGCCCGGCGGGGAGGTGACCTGGTTCGGATCGCGGTCAGCCGGGCGGGTGCCGTCGGGGGCTTCACCGGCTGGCGCCCGGCGATGCCGGTGACCCAGTGGACCGTCTGGCCCGCTGAGCATGCGGCGGGCCGCGGTGAGAGCTGATCCGCCGACGCCGTCCGCCCGGCGCGGTTCCGGTCAGCCGAGGCGGTTCCCGGTCAGCCGAGAAGGTCCAGGACGCAGCCGTCCGCCGGGCCGCCCGGCACCGCGTGTCCGGGCGCTGCCAGATGCCGCCCCCAGTGCTCGCCGGCGCCCGCGGCGTCGCCGCGTTCGATCAGGTCGATCAGGGTCGCGTGGGCCAGCCGTGTCGTCCGGCCGAGCGGTCGTCGCTGCGGCTCGTCGCCCGCGCTCGACCTGGCCGGAGCCTCCCGGATGTTCGCGGCGATGGACGCGTGCCCCTGCGGGGCGCTGGTCAGTTCGACGAGATGCTGCAACATCCCGGTCAGGACGGACAGGGACTTGTTGCCGGTGAGCTCCACCACGGCACGGTGGAACGCGGCCTGCGCGGCGGCGAGAGCGGCGGGCTCCTCCCCGACGCTGTCACCCTCCGCGAGGACCGCGCGCAAGGCGGCGACATCGTCGGGACTGCCGCGCTCGGCGAGGAGAACCGCGCACGGCGGCTCGATCACCGAGCTCGCCTGGTGCACGTCACCGAGAGTGGCGCCGCGATGCTCGAGGACCAGCCCGGCGTAACGCGCGGCCACGTTGGGACTGGGCGCGTGCACCCGCGCGCCGCCGTGCGCGCCGCGCCGCACCGAGATCAGAGCCTCCGCCTCCAGCACCCGGAACGCCTCGCGCAGGGTCGGCCTGGACACGCCGAACTGCGTCATGAGGGTGGGCTCGGGGGGCAGCGCGTCTCCCTCCGACAGCTCGCCGCGGATGATGCGCCGCCGCAGCTGGCTCGCCACGAGCTCGGCCGTCTTCGGGACGCGGACCTGCCGCCCGACGGGCGAGACGGTGACGGCGAGGGGGCCAGCTGTGAGCGGTGCGGGACTGCCGGGAAGGCCCGGGACCCGACCACCCGCGGCCCTGCGGCCGGGTTCGGTTGCCACCTGCCCGCCGGGCGCTGCGGGCGATGGCTGCGAGGTGCCTGAGGGGAGTGCCGCCGAGGCGGCTGGCCGGGCCATGAGCGGTCCTCCTGCGGCGGCGCGCAGCGATCACCGAAAGGCGATCGTTGAGCATCGTTGGACTGTGTGGGGTGTTTATGTTAACAGACGTGTTTCGGTGGATTGGTTCGCAAGGGTGCAGATGTGTCCCAGGTGGCGCCCAAACGCGGGGTTCTGGCGCGAACACGCACGCGGCGGATCGGCGTGATATCCGTCTCGTGCGAGGTGCAATACCATCTTTCGTGGGCCGGTGTCAGTGTGTGGTATGGGTCTGTCGTGGGGTGTCGCACCACCCGGCTTTCCTTGCCACCGTCGGCGGCCTGGCCTGCACTTTCGTGCGACCCGTATCTGGAAAGGGGTTTCCGCTCCGGGTGGTGGCTCCGGCTGGCGGGTACGCGACGAGGGGAAGCGGCTGGTCGCGGGCAACGCTGATCGGCCACGCCGGCGCTGGCGGGGAGAGTTCCCGGCGCCCGCGCGGGACGCCGATCGTGAACGCTCATTCTGTCACGTTGTGGTCCTGACATGACACTGCCTGAGTGGACGTGTGCCCCGGTGACGTGCCGGGTCCCGGCGCCGCGTCGACTATGCGTCTCTCGCCGGCGCGCTGATGTGTCGACCTCCCGGTGATTCAACGTCCCGATGACCTTCTCGAGATCCCGGGTCGTGGCCGCCTTTCGCCGCCCTCCCCCCGAACCCGCCCCTTCCAGGTAGGTCGCGCCGCCGGAATTCGCCGGTTTGGACGGACGGGGTCGAAGCTGCTGCGTATCGTCCATATTGACTGTCGGTATCCGGGGTGGCACGTATGGATCCGTCGCCGCGGCCCTTCGGAGCGATCCTGATCCGGCGGACCGTGACCGGACCGGGGATCTGAGTGGGGTATGCGCGAGGTGCGGAAGAACCGTGGGTCCGACGGCGCCGGCGGGCGGAGCACGTGAGCCACCGCCGACGGACGGAAGGCGGCGCCGTACCGGCCGGTTCTGATCGGCCGGAGCCACGGATCAGCCGCCGGCGCGTCATGCTCGCGGCGGCGGCGGGCGCGGTGAGCGCGGCCGCGACCACCGCGATCGGCTCCGCCGGGGCGACGGCGGCCAGCCCCGCCGCGCGCTCCCCGCGCCTCGTCCCGGTCGGCGACCGGAACCCGCCGACCGGTTCGACCGGTTCGGGCGACGGCGCCACGGCCGCGGCCCGGCGAGCGGCGCACCCGCTGGCGGTGCGGCCGGCCCGGGTGGTGCGGGACCTGCTGCCGGACGCGCCGGCCAACGCCGTGGCCCTCACCTTCGACGACGGCCCGCACCCGACATGGACCCCCCGGGTCCTCGAGGTTCTTCGTGTGCACGAGGTGCTCGCCACGTTCTGCCTGATCGGCGTGCAGGCCAGGGCCCACCCCGCGCTCGTGCGGCGGATACTCGCCGAGGGGCACACGCTGTGCAACCACACGATGTCCCATCCCCAGCCGTTCAGCCAGCGCCCGGAGGTGGAGATCCGGGCCGAGATCACCCGCGCTCAGGAGGCGATCGCGGCGGTGGGCGGACGGTCGCCACGGCTCTTCCGCGCCCCGGGCGGTGACTGGTCGGCGCAGGTGCTGTCCGTCGCGGCGGATCTCGGCCTGGCCCCGCTCGGCTGGCGCGTCGACCCCCGCGACTGGGCCAGGCCCGGCACGGACGCCATCGTGCGGGCACTCGAAGCCGCGCGTGCCGGCGACATCCTGCTCTGCCATGACGGGGGCGGTGATCGCTCGCAGACGGTCACGGCCCTCGCGCGGGTGCTGCCCGCCCTGCGGGCACGGGGCCTGCGCTTCGTCGCCCTCTGACTCCCGGCCTCCCGCTGACTCCCGGCCTCCCGCGGCCTCCGCCCTGGCCTGGTGATTCGTCACCTGCGGACGGGGCAGGCTGACTGTCGTAGGGCAAGGAGAGGGAGCATCTGATGGCTCAGGTCCTCGACACCGACGCCCGTGGACTGGGCGCCTGGCACATTCCCCGCAGCCGCGGCGCACTCAGCGGCGTCCTGTTGATGGCGCTGGGGGTGTGGGGCGCGCTCATTCCCTTCATCGGGCCGTACTTCGACTTCGGCTTCACCCAGGACGGCGCGTGGACCTGGAGTTCGGCGCGCTTCTGGCTGGAGCTCCTGCCCGGGATCGCGACGTTCGCCGGCGGTCTGCTCCTGCTGATCAGTGCCAATCGGGGCACGGCGGCCCTCGGCGCGTGGCTGGCCATCGCCGCCGGCGCCTGGTTCGTTCTCGGCCCGACGCTGGCCGGTCCGTGGCATCTCGGAACGCTGGGCGCGCCGCGGGGTGGATCGGCCCGGCAGGCACTCGAATGGATCAGTTTCTTCTACGGCCTCGGCGTTGCGATCGTCTTTCTGGGTTCGACCGCCTGGGGTCGGCTCAGCGTGCGCGGCGTGCGTGACGTCGAGGTCGCCCGCCGGCGCAGGGCGCTGCGGGCGGGTGACGTCGCACCCAGGCCGATGCCGCCGGCGGTCGCCGAACCGCAGGTCTATCCCAGCGACCGGCCCGCGACCCCGGCGCCCGGCGGCGTGGCGGCCGGCGACGACCGCGGGGACGCCCCACCGGAGTGGTCGGGGGAGCGCGCCAGCGGGTTCGGGCGTCACCGGCGCCGCAGCCACCGCTGAACCCGCTGGACCGCTGCCAGGCCTGTGGGCTCCTGACCTGGTATGCACGTCAGGGTGACTCGCGATGACGTGACCGATCTGCGTGCTGGTGTGGCGACGGCGATGGCGGGATTCCCCCGGCAGGGCATCGCGCTCGACGGCCGCAGGCTGTCCGCGGTCGCCCTGGTCGTCGGTGCGGACGCCGACGGCCGGGGAGCCTTCCTGCTCACCCGGCGCGCCGCCCGGCTTCGGGCGCACGCCGGCCAGTGGGCCCTGCCCGGTGGCAAGGCGGAGCCGGGCGAGGATCCCGTCACCACCGCCCGGCGCGAGCTGGCGGAGGAGGTCGGGCTGGAGCTGTCGGCCGGGGACACCCTGGGTCTGCTGGACGACTACGCCACCCGGTCGGGCTACGTGATGTCGCCGGTCGTCCTGTGGGCGGGCACGCGGTTGTCCGCGGTCAGGCCGGATGCCGGCGAGGTGGAATCGGTGCACGTCGTGCCGCTGGACGACCTGTCGGTGGCGCCGCGGTTCGTCAGTATCCCCGAGTCCGAGCGGCCGGTGATCCAGGTGCCGCTCCTGGACCGTCTCATCCATGCCCCGACCGGGGCGATCCTGTACCAGTTCGCCGAACTGGTACTACACGGCCGCCACACTCGCGTCGCCGCCTTCGAGCAGCCCGTCTTCGCCTGGCGTTGACGCGCGCCGGTACGGTCGCAGGCGCACGCGCTGCCCCGGCCGGCACTGGGCGATCAGGGGAATGTCCCGCGCCGTCACGACGCCCAGCACCGGGTAGCCGCCGGTGACCGGATGGTCCGCCAGGAAGATCACCGGCTGGCCGTCGGGGGGAACCTGGATGCCGCCCGGGACGAGACCCTCGGAGGGCAGCTCGGAGGTGATCCGCCGCCGCAGCGCGGGGCCCAGCAGGCGCACGCCGACCCGGTCGCTGCTTGCCGTGACCTCGTACTCCGTGGTCCACAGCCGCGAGCGAGCCTCGTCGGTGAACCAGTCGTCCCGCGGCCCGAGGTGCACCCGCAGGGTCGGTGTGGACGGGTACCGGGCCTGGGGCGCGAGATCGACCACCGGGGGAGCCGACATCTCGCGCGCCAGCGCCAGGTCGACGCCGGCCGTCAGCGCCGGCGGCCCGAGGCCGGCGAGGGTGTCCGTCGACCGGGAGCCGAGCACGGCCGGCACGTCCAGCCCGCCGCGGATCGCGAGGTAGGTGCGAACGCCGCGCTCGGGGACGCCGACTCGCAGCAGCGCGCCCGCCGGCACGTCGATCGGCGCGTACATGCCGACACCGCGACCGGCGAGTTCCAGCGGGCAGGGCGCTCCGGTGAGGGCGATCAGGGCGGCGGTGGCGAAGCGGGCGACCAGACCGCCGTAGGCGAGCTCGATCGCCGCCGCGCCGACGAGGTTGCCGACCAGCCGGTTGGCCAACCGCAGGCTGTGCCGGTCGGCCGCGCCGGATCGGGTGACGCCGAGGTGCGCGAGGCCGGGACGGCCCAGGTCCTGGACGGTCGCGAACGGACCGGGCGCGATGATCCGCACCTGGCCGGCTCGCGGGAGGGTGCCGTGGGGACCGCTCACGGATGCTCACCCGCCGCCGGGTCGGCCTCGACGAAGCGCACCGAGGTACCGGGGGACAGCAGTGCGGGCGGGTCCCGCTCAAGGTCGAACACGACGAGATCGGTGCGGCCGATCAGGTGCCAGCCGCCGGGCGAGGACCGTGGGTAGACGCCGGTGAACGTGTCGGCGACGGCCACCGCACCGGCCGGTACCCGGGTGCGCGGGGTGGCGCGGCGGGGAAGCGCGAGTGCGGGATCGAGGCCGGCGACATACGCGAACCCGGGCGCGAAACCGCAGAACGCGACCCGATGCCGGCCCTGGACATGGCGCCGCACCACGTCGGCGGCGGTCAGGCCGGCCAGGCGCGAGACCTCCGCCAGATCCGGCCCGTCGTAGCGCACGGGCACGGTCACCTCGGGGCCGGCCGAGGCGATGGCCGCTCCCTCGGCGCCGCCGGGTTCGCCGCGGCCCGCCGCGGCGATCAGCGGCCGCACCCGCTGGCGCAGGCGCGCCAGGCTGGTCCGCTGCCGGTCGACGACGACCAGAACCGTACGCGCCGCGGGCACCAGCTCGACCACCCCCGGGGGCGGATCCCGTCGCAGCCGCAGGTACAGCCGCTCGGCGTGCTCGAGGGTCGCGACCTCCAGCAGCAGGGCGTCCGTGCCGCAGGGCAGGACGCGCGCGGCCGCTCGTTGCGGCCCGCTCAACAGAACGGGGACAGCGGTATGCCGGCGTCGCGCAGCGCCTGGCGCAGCCGCTGGAGCAGGTCGACGGCGCCGGGCGTGTCCCCGTGGACGCACAGGGACCTCGCCCTGACCCGCACCGGCACACCGGTCGAGCTCAGCACCGTCCCCTCGGTGGCCAGGCGGACCGTCCGGCGGATCACCTCCTGCGGATCGTGGAGCACCGCGCCGGGTTCACGCCGGGACACCAGCGTGCCGGCCGGCGTGTAGGCGCGGTCGGCGAACGCCTCCGCGATCGCCGTCAGCCCGGCCTCCTCCGCCCGCCGCAGCAGGACGGAACCCGCCAGCCCGAGAACCGGCAGCGCCGGGTCGTGGCGGCGCACGGCGTCCACGACCGCGGCCGCCTGCCGCTCGTCCGTCGCCGCGGTGTTGTAGAGGGCTCCGTGTGGCTTGACGTAGCCGACCCGGCCACCGGCGGCCTTCGCGAAGGCCGCCAGCGCGCCGATCTGGTAGAGAACGTCGTCGCGCAGGTCGTCATGCTCCATGTCGATGCGGCGCCGCCCGAAGCCCGCGAGGTCGCGGTAGCTGACCTGGGCGCCGATGCGCACGCCCGCCGCCACGGCCCGCTCACAGACGCGCCGCATCGTGGCCGGGTCCCCGGCGTGGAAGCCGCAGGCCACGTTGGCGCTGGTGACGAGGCCGAGCAGGGCCTCGTCGTCGGTGAGGCGCCAGACGCCGAAGCCCTCACCGAGGTCGGCGTTGAGGTCGAGCGGCGGTGGTTCGTTCATGGAGCCGATCCTTCCCCACCCCGGGCCTCGCGGTCCCGCTCGGTGGTGTGGCCTGCACGGTCGCGGATGAGCCGGCGCCGGCGGCGGGATCCGAGGGGAGCGGGATCTGCGGGAGCTACTCCGGCACGGGATGGGCGGCGGGCTCGCCGGGGTCGAGATAGGCGTCCGGGACCGCCGTGCCCTGGAGCGGGAGGGTCACGCCCGACAGGGACTGCCCGACCTTCGCCGAGTCGCGGTACACGGCCACGGCCTTGAGGCCCTTGCGCCAGCCGGCATAGAAGATCGCGGCGACGTCGTCGACGGTGGCGTCGGCCGGCAGACGGATGGTCTTCGAGATGGCACCGGACAGGAAGGGCTGGACCGCCGCCATCATCCGGACGTGGCCCATCGGGTCGATGGCGCGCGGGCCCAGAGCACAGGCGAAGACGGCCTGGTGCTCGGGGCGAAGGCCGGGAGCGCCGAGGGCGTGGCCGTGCGCGGCGATGAAACCCACGATCCGCGCGACCGCGGCCCGCGGGTAACCAAGGGCCTCCAGTGCCGTCGGGACCGTCGTGTTCACGATGCGCATGCAGGAGCCCGTCGGGCTCTTCTGGAGCTTGACCAGGGAGAGGTCCGGCTCGACCCCCATCGTCGCGCAGTCCATGGCGAGCCCGGTGGTACCGGTGGGCGCGATCAGGGTGACGTGGGCGTTGCGCCAGCCGTGCCGCTCGCCGAGGAACAACGCCCGATCCCATTCCTGGCCCGCCCGCAGGAACAGGTCCGCCTGCGCGTCGAGGTCGGCCGGCTGGCGGATCACCGCGTGCGCCGCGGCATGGCGCGCGACGACCCGCCGATGGGCGGCGGCGTTCGGGGGGAAGGCGGGGTACGCGCCGAGGACGGCGGCGATCTCGGCCGACCGCCGGTAGGCGGTGGCCGACATCAGCGACGTGATGGCGGCGGCGGTGGTGCGCCCCTGCTCACTGTCGTACGCCTGCCCGGTGGCCATCAGCAGGGCGCCGAGGTTCGTGTAGCCGACGCCCAGCTGACGGTAGTCCTGGGTGACGGCTCTGACCCGCGGGTTCGGCAGGTCGGCGAAGGACAGCGAGATGTCCATGGCGAGCACCACGAGCCCGACCGCGCTGGCGAAGCGCGCGGTGTCGAAAAGCCGGTTCCGGTCGAGGAAGCTGAGCAGGTTCAGCGATCCGATCGTGCAGGAGGAGTTGTCCAGATGCATGTACTCGCTGCACGAGTTGCTGGCGGTGATGCGCCCGCCGGTGGGGCAGGTGTTCCAGTCGTTGATCGTGTCATCGAAGTGAAGGCCCGGATCCGAGCATTCCCAGGCGGCTTTGGCGATCATGCGGAAGAGATCGCGCGCCCGCATGCTGTGTATCGCCCTGCCATCGCTTCGGGCGTGCAGCTGGAACTGCTGGTCGGTGGCCACCGCCCGCATGAAGGTGTCGCTGACGCGGACGGCGTTGTTCGCGTTCTGGAACTGGACCGAGTCGAGATCGCGGCCGCCGATGTCCATGTCGAATCCGGCGTCGCGCAGTGCACGGATCTTGCGTTCCTCACGCGCTTTGCACTCGATGAAGTCGGCGATGTCGGGATGGTCCACGTCGAGCACGACGATCTTCGCCGCCGGGCGGGGAGCGCCGCCCGCCCGGATGGTCCCCGCGGAGGCGTCGGCGCCGCGCATGAAGCTCACCGGGCCGGCCGCGGGCCGACCTGAGGGCAGCAGTTCCGCGGAGGACCGCAGCCGGGACAGGTTCACGCCGGAGCCGGCCCCGCCGTGGAAGAGCAGCGCCTCGTCCCGGTACCAGTCCAGGACCGATTCGAGGCTGTCCTCGGCGGCCAGGATGAAGCACGAGGCGACCTGCTGCGGGGCGTCGGTGCCCACGTTGAACCAGACCGGGCTGTTGAAGCTGAACGCCTGGTGCAGCACGAGCCAGATCAGCTCGTGCTCGAAGATCTCCGCGTCCGCGTCGGAGGCGAAGTACCCCAGCCTCCTGCCGGTCCGGGTGTAGGGGGTCACCACCCGGACGATCAGTTGGCGCAGGGACCACTCCCGCTCCGGGCTGCCGGGGACGCCGTGGAAGTACCGGCTCGCGACGACGGCCGCCGCCGTGCCTGACCAGAAGGACGGGAACTCGACGCCGCGCTGGCGGAAGATGGCCGAGCCGTCCCGCCAGTTGGTGAGGACGACGTCGCGACGGTCCCAGCGGACCTCGTCGAACGGGTGTACCCCGGGTCGCGTGTGCGCCCGTGTGATCCGCAGCCCTGGCGCTGGTGGAGGCTCCGCGGCGCTGGTGTCCCCGGCGGTGCCGGGTCGCATGGGACGCGGGGGCTGCTCGGCGTCGAGCTCGCTGTGTGTCTCGAGCATCGTGCTCCCTGCGGTCTCATGGGCACGGCGGCGTCTTCGGCGTCGATGGCCCTTCGATGTCGATGGCCCTTCGATGGGGTCGGCGGCCTCGGCGACGCCTGGCGACGGGGCGATGGTCACATACAGGACGGCGCCTCGAGCAGGGTCCCACAAGTTAATGTGATTCGTAACATACAATGCACTGTCCGATTCCTGGCCTGCTGTCGCCAGCCGGCGCCGGTCGCCGCCATAATTGCCACGTGGGCGGGGAAGAGTACGTCGGTGAATGCGAGACGGCGAACCCACGAACATCGTGGTGGACGCGGACGGAACCGTGCGATGTCGGCTGATCCGCCGGAGCCGGCCGCGGTGTGCGCGGTGGGGCCGGGGCCGGCGGGAGAAGCGGGCTCACCGGCCGCGCTCGCCGTCGGCGGTGCGCCCGACGGCGCCGCGGTGGCGGCGGGTCCCTCGCGGCACGTCCTGGGCCGCGGCGACGCACCGATCGTGGTGGTCGAATACGGCGACTTCGAGTGTCCGTACTGCGCGCGGACCGCGCCCGTCCTGCGAGAGCTCGTCGAGAGCTCGGCGGGTCAGGTCAAACTGGTCTTTCGCCACTTCCCGGTCTTCGATGTCCATCCCTATGCCCTGACCGCGGCGCTCGCCGCGGAGGCGGCGGGTGCGCACGGGCGCTTCTGGGACATGCACGACCTGCTTTTCGCGCGCCAGGACCGGCTCGCGGACAAGTTCCTGCGGGCGTACGCCACCTCGCTGGGAATTGATGGCGACCTGGTCGTGGGGGAGGCGGCACAGCCGTTCGGCGACGCCGTCGAGGCCGACTACGCGCGCGGTATTGAGCAGGGCGTTCGCGGAACTCCGACGGTGTACATCAATGGTGTGCCCTACCGGGGGCGCACCGAGATCGCGCCCCTGCGGAAGGCGGCGAACCTGTCACTTCACCGGCGCCGGCGCCCGCCATGGTCGCGGGGGTAGCCGGGGTACCGGTTCGTCGGTGAGCGGTGAGCACAGCGGCATTCTCTCGCCGAGGACACGGAGGATCACGGTCCCCGCGACGGCCGCTGTGAGCGAGCCGCCCAGAATGCCGATCTTCGCCTGCTCGCGCAGCTCGGGATCGGTGAAGGCGAGTTCCGTGATGAACAGCGAGATGGTGAAGCCGATGCCGGCCAGCGTGGCCGCGCCCATCAGATGGCTGTACCGGACCTGGCCGGGCAGCTGACCGAGTCCGCTGCGGATCGCCACGGTACTCGCCAGGGTGATCCCGACGGCGTTGCCCGCGACCAGGGCCACCATGATGCCCAGGGTGACCGGGGAGGCCGCCGCGGCGCGCAGCGTCGCGGCGTCCAGGTGGACACCCGCGTTGGCGAGGCCGAAGACGGGAACCACGATGAACGCGCTGAAGGGGTGCAGGACCCGCTGCAGCCGCTCGTTCGGGGAGACCGTCGCCTTGGCGGCGGCCACGGCGAGACCGGCCCTGGTGGCGTTGGAATCCTCCGCCAGGGCCCGGACGTAGACGGGAACCTCGTCGATCTGGTCATGGCGGGGCGGTCGGGCCGGGATCAGCAGACCCGTCAGGACACCCGCCAGGGTCGCGTGCACGCCGGAGGCATGCACCGCGCCCCAGAGCACCAGGGAGAGCAGGACGTAGGGCGGAAGCTGCCACACACCCAGCCAGCGCAGCGCGAGAATCGCGAGGATGACGCCACCCGCCACCAGAAGGCCGAGCGGATCCACCCGCTCGGTGTAGAAGACCCCGACCACGCAGATCGCACCGATGTCGTCGACGATCGCGAGGGTGAGCAGGAACAGGCGAAGACGGTCCGGGCACCTCGGCCCGAACAGCGCGAGTATCCCGACCACGAACGCGGTGTCCGTGGACATGGGCACGCCCCAGCCCCGGGCGGCCGGCCCCGAGGTGTTGGCCAGCAGGTAGATCGTCGCGGGAAGGGCCAGACCGCCGATGGCGCCGAGGGCGGGCACCGCGACCATGCGGCGGTCACGCAGTTCGCCCGCGGTGAACTCGCGGCTGATCTCCAGGCCGACCACGGTGAAGAAGACCGCCATGGCACCGTCGTTCACCCAGTGCAGCAGGCTCATGTCGATGCCGGCGCCGCCGATCCTGACCTCGGCGGTGGTCTCCCACAGCCGGGCGTAGCCTCCGGACCAGGGTGAGTTCGCCCAGCCGAGAGCCACCACGGTGGCGATCAGGAGCAGCATCGCGCCGCCGGCCTCGGTGGCCAGGAACTCCCGCAGGGAGGGTGCGACCTGAGGCAGGCGGATCCGCAGCCCCGGGCCGGGGCGGGGTGGAGCGGTCACCGGGTGGCCTAGATACCCGCGGCGAGGTCCGGCTGGTGGAGTTCGCGGAACCGGCTCGCCCGGTAGACGCCCAGCACCCGGTAGTCCGCGTAGAAGGACAGCTCCTCGAACGCGCGGGCGACGGCGGGATCCTCCGGGCTGCCTTCGACGTCGGAGAGGAACTGGGTGGCCACGAAGTTGCCGTTGACCATGTAACTCTCGAGTTTGGTCATGTTCACACCGTTCGTGGCGAAGCCGCCCAGCGCCTTGTAGAGCGCGGCCGGGCGGTTGTGCACGTTGAACACGAAGGTCGTCACGAGCGGTCCGACGCCGACGGCGGCCCGCAGGCTCTCGCTGGACAGGATGAGGAAGCGGGTCGTGTTGTGCTCCTCGTCCTCCAGATCCGCCCGCAGCACCTGGAGCCCGTAGGCGTCGGCGGCGAGGCGGGAGGCGATCGCGGCGCGCGCGGGATCACCCGCCTCGGCGATCTCCCGGGCGGCCCCGGCGGTGTCCGCGGCGGCGACGGGCACCAGCCCGAGCCCACGCAGCGCCTCGCGGCACTGCGCCAGCGCCTGCGGATGGCTGTGCACGGTCTTGACGTCGTCCAGCGTCCCGCCGGGGACCCCGAGCAGCTGGTGGCGGACGGGCAGGAAGTACTCGCCGATGATGTGGACGGCGGGCCGCGGCAACAGCAGGTGGATGTCGGCGACGCGCCCGGCGGTCGAGTTCTCGACGGGGATCATCGCGAGATCCACCGCGCCGTCCTCGAGCGCGGAGAAGCACTCGTCGAACGTCTGGTAGGGGACCGCCTCGTAGTCCGGATAGACATCCCGGCAGGCGATGTGCGAGTTGGCTCCCCGTTCGCCCTGGAACGCGATCCTCTGTCGTGCGGTCATAGGTCGACCGTACCGGCCTGCCGGTTCGTCGAGGCGGGCGCGTCAGGACGGGTGGGAGACGCCGCCGGCGCCGGAAGCAGCCGGACGCCCGCGTGCAGCAGGACCACCCCGGTGCGGCCCACCAGCACCGGATCGAGGAGGACCTCCCCGATCTCGGGCACCTCCTCGGCGAGCCGGGCGACCCGGTGCAGGAGATCGGCGAGGGCGCCGGTGTCCGCGGCCGGCGCGCCGGAGCCCCCGACCAGCAGCACGCTGCCCCGGATGGAGCCGATGAGCTCCTCGGCGTCCAGGTCCGTCAGCGGCAGGGTGCGGGCCAGGGGATCGGCCAGCAGGTCCGCGACGGCCCCGCCCAGGCGCAGGGACAGCAGCGTTCCCACGGTCGGATCCTGCCGCAGCCGCACGACGGTCGAGACCCCCGCCGGCGCCATGGGCTGGACGAGCATGTCGCCGGGCCCCACGGCGGCGCGGATCGTCCGCCAGGCGGCACCGAGGTCGGCCTCGGTGCCGAGACCGAGCTGCACCGCGCCGACGTCGAGCCTGCTGCGGAACCGCTCGTCGGCGATCTTGAGAGCGACGGGCCAGCCGAGGGATGCCACCGCGGCCAGCGCCTCGCGCTCGTCGGCGACCCGCACGCTCGGCCAGGCCCGCAGACCCACCCCGCCCAGCAGGGCGGCGACGGTGGCCTCGGGAAGCCAGGTGCCGTCCTTCGGGCTGGTCCCGACCTCGCGGCGGGCGGCACGAAGGTCGACGCCCCCGGGTTCGGGGACCCGGCCGAGGTCGCGCGAGCGCCACGCCGCGTGATCGGCGGCGCGGGACAGCGCGAGCGCCGCCGACTCCGGCGAGGAGTACGACGGCACCGAGCCGGGCCCGGGCGAGCCGGTCGCGTCCGGCACGGCGAGCGCGTCCGGCATGCCGTCCAGGCCGAGGTACGAGGCGAGGACCGGAAGCCCGACGTCCGCGGCGACGGTGCGCACCGCGGATCCGAGGCGGTCCTCCTGGGCGTGCGGCGTGACGAGCGTGAGGACGGCGTCGACCTCGCCGGAGCCTGCGACCAGCCGCAGGGCCGCCTCGAAGCGATCGGGATCGGCCAGCGGCCCGAGGTCGACCGGATTGGTGGCATGGCGGTGGCCGAGGAGGTCGGCGAGGGCCGCGCACGTCCGTTCGGACAGCAGCGGCACCTCGAGCGCGTAGGTGCGACAGGCGTCGGTCGCGAGTGCCGCGAGCGCGCGGCTCGTCCCCACGACGCCGACGCGGCGACCGGTCGGAAGCGGCTGGTGGGCGAGCAGCTGCACGGCGTCGAACAGCTGGGTCAGGGTGTCGGCGCGGACCACGCCGGCGCTGGTGAACAGCGCGTCGACGCCGTCACCGGTGGAGTCCTGGCCGCTCTTGAGCGCCACGACGGGCTTGGTGCGGCCGAGATCGCGCGCTATCCGGGCGAACCGGCGCGGATTCCCGACGCTCTGCAGATGCAGCATGACGACGCTGGTGCGGCTGTCCGAGCGCCAGTACTCGAGCAGGTCGTTGGTCGACACGTCGGAGCGATCGCCGGCGGACACGAAGGTGGAGAAGCCGATCGCGCGCCGCGCGGCCTCGGCGAGAAACGTGCCCGCGAGCGCGCCGGACTGCGTGAGGACACCGACCCGGCCAGCCGGTGGCGCACCGGCCGCGAACGTGGCGTGAAGCCGTGACGACGGCGCCGTGTTGACGACGCCCATCGCGTTGGGGCCGATCAGGCGCATCCCGCCGTCGCGCGCGATCCGGATGACCTCCGCGAGACGATCACGGCCCTCGTCGCCGGCGTCCGCGAAGCCGGCGGACACCACGATGACGCCGCCCACCCGTTTGCGCGCGCAGGCACGCATGACGGCGGTGACCTCACGGGCCGGTACCGCGATGACCGCCAGGTCAATCGGCGCCGGCACGTCGCACACGTCCCGATAGGCGTACACGGAGGCGACATGGGTGGCGGCCGCGTTGACGGGATAGACGGTGCCGGTGAAACCATGCGCGAGCAACTGCCGGAACACCTCGTGCCCGACCGCTGCGGGCTGCCGACTGGCACCGATCACGGCGACCACGCGTGGATGCAGCAGGCGATCGATGCTGCCCTCGTGGTCCGCCGGGCCCGGGACATCCACGGCGGCCATCGTAATATGCCCAGTCCTGATCGTCCTGGTGGTTGTTGGCCGCGTGGGGCGTCGGTGGGGCATCGGGGGGATCGGTCGGGCACGGTGGCGCCGTGCGGACTTCAGGGCTGGGTGTTCGCCGGACAACGTTCGCGTCACCTTCGAGGGCGAGGGCGGTGACGGTCGGGCGCGCTCGTACGGATGCGACGGCGCCCACATCGATCACTGATCGAGTGTGATCGACCTCACGGGGCGGGTCGGGCTCGACCCGGTGCCTCCCGGCCGGCAAGGTGCACCTGATCGAGGTGGCCCGAACGGCTAGGCCGCGCCGGCCGGACAATCAGCCTCCACACCGCGAGTGCGGCCCGGACGGGATGGTGACGTGCAGAAGTTCGACGGACGCTGGGTGGTATCCGCGGGCGATCTTGTTGACATCGTCGAATGCGGGCATCGCGTCAGGCTCACCCACGCGGTGGCGGACGGACAGGCGTCCATCGACGGTGGCGACCCCGGCCCGGACGGGGCAGGCCCGGACGGGGCAGGCACCCAAGGGGCAGGCACCCAAGGGGCAGGCACCCAAGGGGCAGGCACCCAAGGGGCAGGCCCGGATGAGCCCGCCCCGCTGGTGCGGACCACCGCGCCGGACCGGACCGCGGTGCGCCACGGCATGGCGCACGAACAGCGCTGGCTGGACCATCTGCGCCGCTGCTTCGGCCCGGGCGGGGTCGTGGAGATCCCGCGCCCGGCGCCGACCGAGGAGGGTCTAGCGGCGGCGGCGGAGCGCACCCGGGCGGCGCTCGCCGCCGGCACGCCCGTGGTCTACCAGGGGGTCCTGTTCGACGGTGGCTTCCACGGCCGCCCGGACTTCCTCATCGCCGCCCATCTCGATCCCCGCACCGGCGGCGTCCGCGCACCGGCCGAGCCCGGCCACTACGAGCCCTACGACGCGAAGCTGGCCCGCCAGGCCCGCCCCGGCGCGGTGCTGCAGCTCGCGGCCTACGCGCTGGCGCTGTCGTCGGTCGGTGCCGCGCCCGCGCGGTTCATGCATCTGCTCCATCCCACCAGGGACGCGCGGCCGGCTGAGCCGATCCCCGGGGCCGGACGGCCCGGGCCCGGTCCCGGTCCCGAGCCCGGGATCGTCCGCACCTTCCGGGTCGAGGACGTGGCGCCGATGGTCGACCACGCGCGCGGGCGGCTGGAGAGCCGGCTCGCGGGCCCGCCGGCCGTGCCCGTGCCCGCGTGGGGCGAACCTCGTCCGGAGTGTGCGGGCTGTGGCTACGCCGAGCACTGTTCCCGGGGCCGGGAACGGGCACGGGACCTTTCGCTGGTCGCCGGGCTGCGCGCGGACCAGCGACGGGTCCTGCGCGACGACGGCATCTCGACGGTGGAGGAACTCGCGGCGGCCACGGACGACCAGCGACCGGCGGCGATGTCCGCCACCTCGTTCGCGGGGCTGCGCCTGCAGGCCGAGTTGCAGGCCGCCCAGGACAGGACGCGCACCACGGATGATCCGGTGGGGACCGTGAGCGTGCGGATGGTCGATCCCGACGGCCTGAGGATGTTGCCGGCACCGGATCCCGGCGACATCTACTTCGACATGGAAGGCGATCCGTACGCGTTGGATGCCGCGGGCCTGGAGTACCTCTTCGGAGCGATCACGCTGACCGATCCCCCGAACGGACGGGGCGCGGGCGAGCCCGGCGACCCGACCACTGCGGCGGAGTCCTTCCACGCGTTCTGGGCGCATGACCGCGCGGGCGAACGGCGCGCCTTCGAGGACTTCGTCGACTGGGCGACGGGCCGGCTGACCGCCCATCCCGGGGCGCACATCTACCACTACGCGCCCTACGAGCCGGGCGCGCTGCGCCGGCTGGCCGCCCGGCACGGCACGCGGGAGCGCCAGGTCGACGACCTGCTCGCCACCAGCCGGCTCGTCGACCTCTACGCGGTGGTGCGGGCCAGCCTGCGTGTCTCCCAGCCGTCCTATTCGATCAAGTATCTGGAGCCGCTGTTCTACCCGGGCGCGCGGACCGCGGGGGTCAAGAACGCCGCCGACAGCATCGTGGCGTACGAGGCCTTCCTGGAGCACCGCGCCGCCGGCGAGGACGCGCCGGCGCGGCGTCAGCTCGCCGAGATCGCCGAGTACAACCGGGTCGACTGCGTGTCGACGCACCGCCTGCATCAATGGCTGCTCGATCTGGGTCGGCGCGAGGGCGTCGCCGTCCGCGACGCGGTCGCCAGCGGCGCGGCCGAGGCCGATCAAGGTGTGCTGGACGAGGCGGACGGCCCGGACGCCGTCGTCGACGCCCTGGTCGCGGGACTGCCCGCGGATCCGGCGGCCTGGTCGGCCGACGAGCGGGCGCGTGCGCTGCTCGCCGCCGCGGTCGGCTATCACCGCCGGGAGAACAAACCGGCCTGGTGGACGTACTTCGCCGCGCTCACCGCGGACCGGGAGAGCCTGGAGGCCGCCGACGACTGCGCGGTACCGCTGCGGTGGCACGTCGTGGAGGACTGGGACGAGCCGTCGGGGCGCCGGCGCCGCAGCCGTCGCCTGCTGCGAGCCGAGACCCTGCCCGAGCGCCCCCATCCGTTCGAGCGGGGCGAGTCCGTGCGGCTGCTGTACCGCCGCCAGTCAGGCGGCGAGGGGACGGCCACCGACGCCGTGGTCGAGCGCGCCGCCCCCCACGAGCTGGTCCTGCGTGAGAGCGTGCCGCCGGAGGAGACCAGCCGTGCTCTGCCGGCCGCGGTGCTGCCCGGCGCACCGGTGCGGCCCGAGCCCAAGCCGGCCGCGATCCGCCAGCTGGCCGGGCGAGCCGCGGCGGCGCTGCCCGCGCTGCCCGCGGAGGCGGCCATCGACCTGCTGCGGCGCATACCGCCCCGGCTGGTGGGAGCGGGCGCGGCCCTGCCCTCGGCCGCGGCCCACGGAGACGATCAGGTCAGTGCCGTGCTCGCCGCGGTCAGCCACCTCGACGGCTCCTACCTCGCGGTCCAGGGACCGCCCGGCGCGGGGAAGACCTACCTCGCCGGCCGCCTGATCCGGCATCTGGTGGCTCAGGGCCGGTCCGTGGGCCTCTGCTCCACCAGCCACAAGGCGATCGAGAACGCGATGCTGGCCGCGACGGGTCAGCCGCCCGCGACGGGTCAGCCGCCCGCGACGGGTGAGCCGCCCGCGGCGAGTGAGCCGCCCGGCCCGGGGGACGGCGGCGGTGACCGGCCGCCGTGGAAGCCCCTCGTGCCCGCGGCCAAGAAGCGCCGTGGCGGCGGAGCCGGACCGGACCCGGGGCAGCAGCCGCCGTGGGACTCCCCGCGTGACCTGGGGGCCCTGGTGGCGTGGCGGGAGAGCCATCCGGAGGGGCATCTGGTCGGGGACACGGCCTGGGCCTTCGCCAACCCGCGGCTGGCGGCGAAGCCCTTCGACGTGCTGATCATCGACGAGGCGGGCCAGTTCGCGCTGGCGGACACGCTCGCGGTGGCCGGGGCGGCGCACAACCTGGTGCTGTTGGGTGATCCGCAGCAGCTTCCCCAGGTCGTGGCCGGGATCCATCCGGAGGGCGCCGAGGCCTCGGCGCTGTCCCATCTCCTCGCCGACGCCGAGGTGATCCCGCCGGAGCTCGGCTACTTCCTCGACCGCACCCGCCGGCTGCATCCGGCGGTCTGCGCGCCGGTGTCCGCGCTCGCCTACCGCGGCCGCCTGCGGTCCCACCCGGTGGCCGCCACCCGCTCCATCGACGGGTTGCCGGCCGGGACCTACCTGCTCGACGTCGAGCACCGGGGCAACGGCACGCGATCCGACGAGGAGATCGCGGTGGTCTGCGCCGCGGTCCGCCACGTCGTGGGGCGCGGGGCCGTCGACGGCGACCGGACCAGGTCGCTCGCCGGCGGGGACATCCTCGTCGTCGCCCCGTACAACCGGCAGGTGCGCGCGATCGAGCACGCGCTGGATCGCGCCGGGCTGCACGGGGTGCGGGTCGGTACCGTCGACCGGTTCCAGGGGCAGGAGGCGTCGGTCGTCATCGTGTCCCTGACGACGTCGAGCGCCGCGCAGGCGCCGCGGGGCCTGGACTTCCTGCTCTCGCGCAACCGGCTCAACGTGGCACTCTCCCGGGCCCAGGTCGCGGCGGTCCTCGTCATGTCCCCGGCGCTGCTCGACAGTTCGCCGCGCAGCGTCGCGGAGCTCCAGCTCCTCGCCGGGCTCGCCCGGCTGCGGGCGACGGCGCGCACCGACCTCATCGCGCGACAATGATCGCGCGACAATGATCGACGCACGTGCATTCGGGGCCCGTGCGATGGTCGTACACCGGTGGGACGCTGCTATTACGCGCGAACGGCCCCCGACTCTCGGACGACTTTTCGCGGCATGCTGTTCGTGCACTTTCTTGTGCTTATCGTAAAACGGGTGCTACGATTCCCTCGATCTTCTACAGGTCGGGAAGGGGACGCTCGTGACCGTGGACGTGTCGGCCCCAAGTCGCGTGCAGACAGTCCTGCCGCGGGCGCTCGCCCGGCTGCGCGCTTCATCGGGAGCCCATCTCACATTCGGTGGAATAGTCGCACCGCATTCCGGTCGATTGACCGTGACGAACGTGGACGGACCGGCGCCGAGCGGACTGCTCGGTGCCTCCGTCCCGCCAGGCACGGGGATCGGCGGTCAGGTGGTGCGGCATTGCCGCCCGGTCGTCATCAACGACCCGGCGGCGACGAGAAGGGTTCTGCGCTCGACTGTCGCTCCGATCGAGGGCAGTGAGCTTGGAGCGATTCTCGCGGTGCCGGTCAGCATGGGAGGCACGGTTGTCGCCGTGCTGTACGGAGCCATGCGGACCGAGGCACCGTTCACCGAGGCCGCCGTACGGGCGGCCATTGCGACGGCTCGTCTGATGGAACGTGAGCTGGGTGTGGCTGCCGCACATGGGGAGTCAATGTCGCCGACGGTGCCCGCCGGGCACCGTCCGCCCACCGTGATACGCCAGGTGGGTGCCGTACCACTGCCCCGTTCGCCCGGCCAGCCGCAGGAGAGTCTTCGGCTGGCCTACCGGGAGCTGCAGGAGGTCACCGAACATGTGGCCGACCCGCTGCTGCGGGGGCGGATCGGCGGCGTGTCGGAGCTGTTGCGCGGGCTGCTGGACCAGGATCCCAAAATCGGCGGTCGGCTGGCCCTGACACCGCGCGAACTCGAGGTGCTCGCGCAGGTCGCGCTGGGTCTGTCCAACGTCGAGACAGCACGCCGACTCACTGTCTCACCCGAGACGGTGAAGGCCTACCTGCGCAGCATCATGCGCAAGCTCGGTGTGCGTAACCGGACGGCCGCGGTGCATGCCGCGCGCCAGCTGGGAATGTTGCCCTGAGCTGACAGTGCGCCGCCCGCCTGTCGGCCGCCGGGTCACCCGTACTCGGCGGCCGACAGGCGGACGCGGCGTTCACGCGGCGTTCACGTGGCATTCAGGCGGCGTGGAAGGGCTGCCCGGCCCGCCGTCGTAGGCCCTGAGCCACCTGCGGTGAAGGCGTCGCGGACCGGCCGGCTCCGATCGACGGACCCAGCGCGACCAGGTCCGATCGGCCGGCTGACGACACTGCCTGAACGGGGCCGGTGCGACCCGCTCCGCCGCACCGGCCCCGCCGTCGCCCGCCCGCCGCACCGACCAGGGAGGTGCGGCGGAGCGGACGTCTCGTGGCTGGTCAGTCGCTCGTGGCGCGCTGACCAGCGAGTCCCAGGGACGCCTTGAACCGGTCGGCGTACATGTCCGCCTGGCACTGGCCGGACAGTTCCTGGATGGCCTTCATGATCTGGTCCGTCGCCTCCCGCTGCGCCGCTCCCGCGCCCTCCTCGGGCATGATCGGGAACCGTAGCGGCGTACCGAAGCGCAGGTACACGCGGCCGGACCGGGGGAGTCTGCGGTCCAGGGGCAGGACCTGGAAGGTGCCGACGAGACCTACCGGGATCACCGGAGCGCCAGTGGCCATCGCCAGGCGCGTGACGCCTGACCTGCCTCGGTACAGGCGTCCGTCCGGCGAGCGGGTTCCCTCGGGGAAGATGCCCAGCAGCTCGCCCTGACCGAGCGCGTGAACGCCGGCCCGCAGGGCCGCACCCGCCTTGCGCTGGTTGTTGCGGTCGACGGAGATCTGGCCGGTGGCGGCGACGAACAGCTTCCCGGCCAGGCCCCGCAGACCCGGGGTGTTGAAGTACTCACTCTTGGCCAGGAAGGTGACGCGCCGGTCGGAGGCCAGCGCGATGAACGCCGAGTCGAGCGCCGACAGATGGTTGCTGGCGATGATGGCAGGACCATCGGCAGGAATGTTCTCGAGTCCTTCGACCACTGGATGCCAGAAAGCACGGCACACCGGACTCAGTACCTTCTTCATGCACGTGTAGACGATTTTCGACCGGGTGTCGGACCGATGTACCTCGAGCCCGGCAGGTCCACCGTCGCGCGGTGCTGGAGCAGGGTACGGAACCGAAGTGTCCCGCCGTTCCATGGTCTGAACCTGAGGCATTGCCGTACCACCTTCGAGATTGGCCCCCCGGCATTCCCTCCCGTCAGTGGTACGCGGCCAGGCGTGATGCCCCTCGGGTCTCCTGCCCCGGCCGGTCGGATTCCGCGTACGGAATGCTTGGGCGCCGTTGGCCACACCTTTACCTCCCCCCGTACGGGGGTAATTCGGATTCGATGCCCGTGGGCGGGTCTAGCTTCGGGGTAGCGACCGGGACGTCCTCGCCGCGCAGTACTTCCGCCAGCCGGCCGTCTCGGCGAACTCGTGCGATCACCGGGCCTTCGGGAGATCGATCGATGCGGGGGTTGCTCGGAAGGGAGCGTCATGCCGTTGTTCGCCGATTCGGCGCCGCAACGCCATTCCCGCACGGATTCCGCGACCTCTGCCGCGCTGACCCACGGAGCCGGCGGGGAGGAGGACGGGGACGGCGTGGAGGACGACCGCTGGACCCAACGCCTGCCCGCCCGGCCCGGATCAGACGAGTCCGGGCCGCCGGTCGCGCCGCCGCGGGTGATGGCCTCCATGGCCTCCATGGCGGGTGTTCCCGCGCCGCGGCGATCCCTGTTCACGGTCGCGGCCGATGTGGCGGTCCTGCACCGCGGGCGGTTGCTCGCCGCCGCCTGCCTGCTCGTCGTGGTGCTGCTGCCGTGGAACGCGGGCATCTACCACCAGCTCGCCACCGGCGGCTTCTACGCGCCCTCCGACGGGTCGACCCGGGCCGAGCAACTGCTCGACGCCGAGTTCCCGGACGCGCCGCCCAACGTGGCGGTGATGCTCACCGCCGCGGAGGGCATCGACGGGCCGACTCCCGCGCACCTCGGCCGCGAGCTGACCCGACAGCTGAGCGCCGAGCCCGGGGTGACGTCCGTCCTGTCCTACTGGCCGAACGGCTCCGCCGCGGGCAACGCGCTGCTGAGGTCGAAGGACGGTCGCTCCGCGCTCATCGTGTTCCGGCTCACCGGCTCCGAGGATCACATCCAGACTCAGGTCGAGCGCCTGCACGCGCGGTACTCGCATCTGGGACCCGGCGTGATGGTCCGCTTCGGTGGCGCGCCCGCCGTCATGCGGGACGTGACGGAACGCAGCAGAACCGATCTCGAACGCGGCGAACTGACCGCGGCGCCGCTGGTGTTCCTGCTGCTGCTGTACGCCTTCGGCACGGTGGCGGCGGCGATGCTCCCGGTGCTGGTCGGGGTCGTGTCCGTCGTGTCGAGCCTGGCCCTGTTGCGGTTGGCGGCGACGGTGACCGACATCTCGGTCTTCTCGGTGAACCTGACGACGGCCCTCGGCTTCGGCCTGGCGGTGGACTACAGCCTGTTCATCCTGCGGCGATTCCGGGAGGAGCAGGAACGCGGCCTGTTCCCGGGAGCGGCGCTGCGCCGCACGCTGGAGACGGCCGGGCGGACGGTGTTCTTCTCCGGCGTGACGGTGGCCCTGTCCCTCACCGCCGCCCTCGTCTTCCCGCTGTACTACCTGCGGTCGTTCGCCTTCGCCGGCGTCATCGTGGTGGTCGCCTCCGAGGTCGCGGCCCTGCTGGTGCTGCCGGCGGCGCTGATGCTGCTGGGCGACCGGCTGGATCGTGGGGACATCCGGGCGGCCCTGCGCCGTGCCCGGGCGGGCCGGCGCGGTGCGGCGGGCCCTCGCCACGCGGTCGATCCCCGGGCGAACCTGTCCGGCGCGGGCCGTGGTTGGACGGCACTCGCGCGGCGGGTCATGCGCTGGCCACTGCTGTACGGCGCCGTCGCCGTCGGCGTGTTGCTGCTGTGTGCCGCGCCGCTGCGCGGCCTCAATCTCGCCCTGGCCGACGACACCGTTCTGCCGAGCACCGCGGAATCCCACGTCGTGAATGACGCGATGCGCTCCGACTTCGTCGTCTGCCTGCCCTGTCAGATTCCGATCGTCGTCCCGGGAGTGGACGCCCGGGACCCGGCGAACGCGGCGCGGCTCACCGACTACGCGAGCCGGTTGTCCGCGCTGCCGGGCGTCGCCCGCGTCGACACGGTGTCCGGCGGCTTCATGCAGGGCAGACAGGTCAGCGAGGCATCGGCGGCCACGACGGGATATGTCGGCACCCATGGCGGTGCCTGGCTCGCGGTATGGCAGTCGGACACCTCGCCGGTGTCGGCGGCGGCGAAGGACCTCGTCGGCCGACTGCGGGCGACCCCGGCACCTTTCGGCGTGCTCATGGGCGGTCTCGCCCCGCATTTCCTGGACACCGCGGACACCATCGAGCGCAGCCTGCCGCTCGCCTTCGCGATCGTGATGTGCGCGACCTTCCTGCTGTTGTTCCTGTTCACCGGCAGCGTCCTGCTTCCGCTGAAGGCGATGCTCCTGAACTCCCTGAACCTCGCGGCGACGATCGGTCTGCTCACGTTCATCTTCCAGGAGGGTCACCTGCGGGGGCTGGTGGGCGACTTCCAGGTGTCGGGCACCCTGGAGATGACCAGCCCGGTGCTGATGTTCTTCATCGCCTTCGGCCTGAGCATGGACTACGAGATCTTCCTGCTCGCCCGGATCCGCGAGGAGTACCAGCGCACCGGTGACAACACCGAGTCGGTGGCGGTCGGGCTGGGTGCCACCGGGCCGCTGATCACCAGCGTCGCGCTCGCGCTCGTCGTGGTCATGGTGGCCCTGTCGACGTCGCACATCAGCATGATCAAGCTGGTCGGCGTCGGGCTGACCATCGCGATCACCCTGGACGTCACGGTCGTGCGCGCGATCCTGGTGCCGGCGTTCATGGCGCTCGCCGGCCGGTACAACTGGTGGGCGCCGCCCGCGCTGCGGCGTCTGCATGATCGCTTCGGGCTGCGCGAGGACGGCGAGGAGGCGACGCCGGGGCCCGCCCACCGGGTCCGGTCGCCGGAGTCGCGCAGGTTCTCCGGCCCGACCGGCATCACTCCCGGCCGCCGGCATGGATCAACCGGCGTGCCCGGCGGCGCACGCTATGCCCTGCCGCCCGGGCCGTCGGCCATGCGGTCGCCCGACGGCGATCCGGTCCTGTCCCGGGACGAGGAGGTCTCTCTCGCGCCGGTCGGCGCGGGCGCGGCCTCGTCCCTGCTCGCGTCGGATCTGGCGGAGCCCTGGCACGGCACCTACGTGACGATCGAGGACCCGACCGCGGGCGGGTACCGCGATCCCGGGACCAGGCGGACCACCAGGATCCGCTATCGGCGACCGGGCGACGAGGACCCGTGGGACGCGGTGTCCCAGGCCCCGACTCCGACCTGGCAGTACTACCACCGCCGACGGTGGACGGCGGACAGCCCGCCGCCGCCGGTCGTGACCGGGGCGCGGGGATTCGTGCTCGGCGGCCTCGGCGTCACCGACGCCACGGTGCTGGACGCGGACCTCTACCAGTGACCGTGCCGCTGTCGGTGGCCGTGCCGCTGTCGGTGGCCGTGCCGCTGTCGATGACCGTGCCGCTACCGATGACCTTGCCTCCATCGATGACCTCGGCGCATCCGTACACGTAGTCGTTCGGAAGGATGCCGGCCCACCCTCTTACTCGGGGCGCACATCCGATGGCATAGCGTGCCCGTTGTCCCCGGCTCGCTACCCAGAGGATTCGTCATGCCCACCGCCGACCGGTCAGCACCCGTTCCACCGACGACCATGATCTCCCGTCGAGGCGCCCTGCGCGTTCTGGGTGTGGGCGCCGGGGGGTGGACCGCCGCGATGCTGGTCGCGGCCCCGCCGGCCCACGCCGGCGGCATCGTGCCGGCGGGCGTGGCGGTGGACGGGCCGGACCTGGGCGCACTGGTGCCCGAGGCGGAGACCGTGGTGGACATTCCCCGCACGTTGGCGGCGACCAGTGTCGGCCTGGGACCGGCGAGCCCGGTCTTCCCGCCCAGCTTCGTGGCGGTGCGCTGGTGCGGACCCGCGGGCCCCGGCGGTCCGCGGATCCGCCTGCGCCGCCCGGACGGTGCCTTCGGCGCCTGGTGCCCGCTGAGCGTGGGGTGCCCGGCGGAACGCGACGACCCGTCGACCACCGTCCCGCCCGTGCACGCGCTGCTGGCCACGGCGCGCACCGGCTCCGGGCGGACGCCGACGACCCGTGGCTACGAACTGTGGATGCCACCCGGGGCGACCGGTGTCGTGTCGACCGCGCTGAACACCACGTCGGGGCCGTGCCAGCGGGTGCGGGTTCCGACCGTGTCGGTGCGGGCGGCGCTGAGCGCGGTCGCCGGACTCGCCCACGCGCTCGAGACGCCGGCCGGGACAGGGCGGTCCGGACCGGGGCCGGCGAGGACCGCGCCCCGGACCGCGCAGAGAAGTCCGCTGAGCGCGGGTGACGTGCCGGGAGCGACGGCCGGCCCGCTGGTACCGGCACCCACGGCGGCGGCGCCGACGCCGTCCGCGCTCGGACTGCGCTACCTGCCCCGGGCCGCCTGGGGCGCGGACGAGTCCCTGCGGCTCAACCCCGCGACCGGCCAGCCCTGGCGGACGACCTACTACCCCGGGCAGGTCGTGACGGTGCATCACACCGTCACCCCCAACGACGACCCGGACCCGGCCGGCACCGTGCGCGCGATCTACCACTTCCACACGGTCGACCGCGGCTGGGCGGACATCGGCTACCACTTCCTCATCGACGAGCAGGGGACCCTGTACGAGGGCCGCTGGTCCGGCTCCGACACCGTCCCGGCGCACCGGCCGGACGGCCAGGTGGTCACCGGGGCGCACGTCGGCGGGTACAACGCGGGCAATCTCGGCGTGGCCCTGCTCGGCGATCTGCGGACCCGGCCGCCGTCCGCCGCCGCCCGCCGCTCCCTCGTCCTGGTGCTGCTCGCGCTGACCGGCGCCCACCGGCTGAACCCGGTCGGCACCGTCGACTACGTCAACGCGGCCAGCGGTGCCCGCCGGCGGGTGCCGGCCATCAGCGGACACCGCGACTGGATGGCGACCGAATGCCCGGGCGGGGCCGCGTACTCGGCGCTTGCGCGGATCCGTCTCGACGTGGCCCGCGCGTCGCTGTGATCCCGCGCCCGCCGTCCTCCTGGCGACCGCTGGTCCGGCCGCCGGCTCAGCGCACCTCGGTGAGGGTGCCCGTCTCGACGGCGTAGACGAAGCCGCGCACGGCATCCCGGTGCGGGATGAAGGGGCTGGCCGTGATGCGGGCGATGGACTGGCGCACGTCGTCCTCCAGGTCGGTGAAGGTCTCCACGGCCCACGGCGGGCGGATGCCGGTCTCGCGGGCGATTCCCGCCCGGAACTCCTCGTCGGTGAAGGTGAGCATGCCGCAGTCGGTGTGGTGGATCAGGATGATCTCCCGGGTGCCCAGCAGCCGCTGGCTGATCGCGAGGGAACGGATCTCGTCGTCGGTCACGACGCCGCCGGCGTTGCGGATGACATGCGCGTCGCCCTCGGCGAGCCCGAGCAGGCCGTAGACGTTGAGCCGGGCGTCCATGCAGGCCACGACCGCGACCCCCAGCCCGGGCGGCAGGGGGAGGTCGCCGGCGGTGAACGTCCGGGCGTAGCGCTCGGCGTTGGCGAGCAGGTCGTCGGTGGCGGTCATCGGCGCTCCTCGGGGTGGGGTCATCCGACATGGTGCCGGTCGGGATGGTCGACAATCGGCACGCCATCGCCTCCGTGTGCCACATCACATCAACGTGTTCTTGACCGTCTCACCTCGGCGTACACAGAGTGTGAGCGTGCGGACTTCCCTTTCGTTGACGTGCCGCCGCTGCATCGACCACGGGCACGCCGGCTCCAGCCGCTGTCGATGACCTGAGGGCCTGCCCGCCCGTCGCCCCGAACCCGCCGCTCGAGCCCGCCGCTCGTGCAGGGCCCGTCGTGCCCTGCGCCGCGGCGGGGGACGGTCTTGCCGACCGTGTCCGAGCAGGCCGCCGCGGCGCCTCGGGGATCTCTCAACCCGTCCGACACGGGCATCGTCCCGACGCCCTCGACCGCCGCGGAGGATCCTCATGCCCAGGCCGACCAAGCAGATCCACCTGGCGGCTCACTTTCCCGGGGTGAACAACACGACGGTGTGGAGCGATCCCGCCGCCGGCAGCCAGATCGACTTCAGCTCGTTTGCCCACCTGGCCCGCACCGCCGAGCGGGCCCGCTTCGACTTCTTCTTCCTGGCCGAGGGGCTGCGCCTTCGGGAGCAGAACGGGCGAATCCACGATCTGGACGTGGTCGGCCGCCCGGACACCCTCACCGTCCTCGCGGCGCTGGCCGCGGTGACGGACCGTATCGGTCTCGCCGGCACCATCAACTCCACCTTCAACGAGCCCTACGAGGTGGCCCGCCAGTTCGCCAGCCTCGATCACCTCAGCGCCGGGCGGGCCGCGTGGAACGTCGTGACCTCCTGGGACGCCTTCACCGGGGAGAACTTCCGCCGCGGCGGCTACCTGGCGGAGGAGGATCGCTACGACCGGGCCCGGCAGTTCCTGCGCACCGCCGTGGAGCTGTTCGACTCCTGGCCGGCCGACGCGGTCGTCGCGGACAAGGGCACCGGCGCGTTCCTGCGGCAGCCCGGTCCCGGGGCCTTCGAGCACCACGACCGCTTCTTCGACATCCACGGCCACTTCACCGTGCCGCGCGCACCGCAGGGCCGGCCGGTGATCTTCCAGGCGGGCGACTCCGACGCGGGCCGCGAGTTCGCCGCGTCCTCGGCCGACGCGATCTTCAGCAGGCACAGCACCTTCGAGGCCGGCCAGGCGTTCTACGCCGACATCAAGGGACGCCTCGCCCGCCACGGCCGCCGTCCCGAGGAACTGGTGGTCCTGCCGGCAGCGACGTTCGTCCTGGCCGACACCGACGCCGAGGCGCGCGAACGGGCCGCGGTGATCCGCCGCCAGCAGGTCAGCGGCGCGACGGCGATCCAGTTCGCCGAGCAGGTGTGGAACCGCGATCTGACCGCGTACGACCCGCACGGACCGGTGCCGCTGGTCGACCCGCTGCCCGGCACGAACACGGTCGCCCAGGGCCGGGCCAGCGTGCGGATGTACGACGACCGGCTGGAGACCGCGCGCCGCTGGCGGGAGCTGGGCGAGGCGAAGAAGCTGTCGCTGCGCGACGTCGTCATCGAGGTGACCGGCCGGCAGTCGTTCATCGGTTCCGCGGCCACGGTCGCGGAGACGATCAACCGATTCGTGCAGGAGGACGCGAGCGACGGGTTCATCCTTGTGCCTCACATCGTTCCGGGCGGCCTCGACGAGTTCGCCGACACGGTCGTCCCGCTGTTGCAGGAACGAGGCGTGTTCCGCACTGACTACGAGGGCAGCACCCTGCGTGAGCATCTCGGCCTGCCGGCGCCGGCCTGACCGCCGGCGCCTGTCCTGAGCGCCACCGCGTCGGCCCGGATCGCCGAGGCGGCCCGCGAGACGGGCCCGACGCGGTGCCCGCAGTAGGTGTCAGGAGGTGGCCCGGACGGCGGTCGTGATCAGTCCAGCAGGCCGATCTGACGGGCGGTGTGGACGGCCGCGGTGCGGTTCCGCACGCCCATCTTGCGCATGATGCTGCGCATGTAGGTCTTGACGGTCTCAGCCCGGATTGTCAGCTGCTCCGCCGCCTCGATGTTGGAGCAGCCGGTCGCGACGAGCGTGAGCACCTCCATCTCGCGCAGGGTCAGCCGGAAGGGTGGCGGCTTCGCCGGCGTCGGCGCCACCGGCTCACTGCGCAGCAGCGAGTAGATGCGCAGGATCCGCCGTCGCAGGTGGGGTGTCGTGAGCTGGGCGCTGAGCTCCAGGAGCTCGACCTGGGCCAGCCGAACCCGTTCCCGCTGGGTCCGTGCGTCGGACGGTGGGCTGTCGGCGGTGAACGGACCCGACGCTCGGTCGAGGCCGGCGCCCATGGACCGTTGCGGGCGGACCGGCATCGCCGCCGGGTCCGATACCACTGGGGCCATCGTGCTCCTCTCCTGTCCACTTCGGTTTACCGACCGCTCCGCGTTCCTGCTGCCGACCAAACGCTGGTCGGCCGGTGGATTCCTCCGAGGGCCGGACGTCAGATCAGCCGTACACCACCTTTGTGGGCGGCCGTGCATGGTCCGACCCCGGTGGAAGTGAGCGCGCCGTGACCTCTGCTCCCTCCGGGCTCGGTAGCCCCCGCCCGGCACCCACTGTCGGCTACGTCAAAAAGGTTATCCCGCTGACGGGCCATGGCGTCAATGGCATGCGCTCCGATGTGTGAGAACAGGCCGCCCGGTCGGGCCCGGTCAGATCAGGATCCTGAACTCGTCACGGCAAGGTTCGCCGCGGCAGCCCTGATCGATCGGGCGGCCGGGCTAAAACGGTTCTCCCAGGTAATCCGACCGTGCCTGGCGATGCTTTGCCGCGGCAACTGCAGACGGCCCGGTCGTTCGCACGGTAATCACCGCGGCCGCCGGCGGGAATGGGCCGGCCGCCGGGAGCTGGAGTGCGCGGCCCGCGCCGGCGCCCCCGGGTTCGTCCGCGGCCGGCGGCGGGCCGGAGGGCGACGCTCCCGACCGGCCGAGGCGAGCGGCCGCCCGCCCCCCGGCAGGGCTCGGCGATCCCACGGTGGCGCTGTGCGGCCGGCGCGGGCCGGCCGACCTCCGCGGGCCGGCCGACTGTCGAGGGGCCACCGCCCTGCCGCTTCCGGTGGTGCCGCGCCGGGAGCGCACCTGGGTCATATCTCCACCGATGAGGGCCGCCGCATTACCGAAATCGGGCGGCAGCGTGGGAGAACCCGCCGGCCGCTTTCAGCCTTTTCCCTTCCTCTCGCCCGCCCAGGCGCGGCGGCGGGAAAGAGGGAGCCTGCTCGGGTGACGCCTCGCGGGTATGCGTGGAAGGTAGTCCTCGACATGGTTGTCCGGCGCCGCCTCCAGATTCCTTCCGCGGTTCTCGGAGGCGGCCCCTGAAGGCCGGACGAGGATCTTTTCCGGCCCGCCGGCCGAGTATTTTCAGGGCGCCACCTGGCGTCCGGTGAAGGCGGCGAGTACCGCGCCGCTGGACCGATGTTCCTCGGTCCGGCCAGCCGGGCGGCGATTTACTGGAATGAGAATCCGGCCGGCGGCGGTCGCCACGGGCCCTGATGCGCGGGGCGGTGGCGGAACCGGAGCGTGAAACGCGCCGCGGCGCGGCCGGGTCCTTCCGTCGGGCCGTCCCGCGCGTGGCGCCTCGGCGGGCCGCGGGTTCGCTGACTGGGCATCGCGCCGCGGTGCGGCGGCCGGCGTGCCGCGGCGGGTCGGACAAGGGTGCCGCTCGCCGGCCGGAGCCGGCGGATCGGCCGTGCGCCGCATCGGGAGGTGTGACGCGATGGGCCGGTCGGCCTTCCCGCACATCGCGGCGCATGCTGTCCGTCTGCGGTGGGACGGTTCCGCGACGTCACCGGAGATTCCCGCCACGCCGCGCATCCGCTTTACCGACCATCATTGTCCGATGTGCGGAAACGTGGGATGCGTGGCGGCCGCGGCGGCGTTCCGCGCGCCCGTCCCGGGTGCGCCCGCGTCCCGGGCCCGGAATGCGCCGCCGGACGCGCCGCGGACGGGGCCATCAATGTCCCGAGAAATGAGAGCAATGCTCGCGTCTTCCGGTGGTGTCGGACGCTGACGCCATCCGTGCATGGCCACCGCGGCGGGGCGGCCGGGAAGGGCCGCCGGAGGGAGCAGACCCGTCAGGACGTTGTCCCGATGTCTCCTACCGTTCCCCTCATCCGACGGCCCCACGGGCGCGCGGGTCGGTCCGGAGTCGGTGACTCCGTCAGGAGTGGGCGACCACCCGGCCGGTCATCGACTCGGGCAGGATGCGCACCCAGTGCGGATGATCGATACGGTCCGCCCAGGGCGCGAGGCCGGTCGCCTCCAGCCGTGCCAGCCCGTCGGGATCGCGGACCGCGACCGCCCTGCCGTTGATCAGTACGCTCCAGCCGGTCCGCGCGACCGGATCGTGCCCGTCGACCTCGAACCCGACGGCGTGCTCCTCGAGGGCGGCGGCGAGCTTGGACCCGGTCGCGGTCCGGAAGGCGATCGCCTCGCCGTCCAGCACATAGTTGACCGGCAGGACGAGGATCTCCCCGTCCGCCTGGAAGGCGACCCGGCCCACCTGCTCCCCGCCAAGCAGCCACCGGCAGGTGTCCGCGGGCAGCACGCCACCTCCGGCATGATCGAGGGACATGGCTCCGCCGGTGCCGGTGCCGGCCTCAGGTGCGCTCGTGCTCGTGGATGTCATCGGATTTGCGCCGTGGATGCTCTGGCCTTCAGGCCGGAGAGGAAACGGCGCCTCATGCTGGAGCACATGGGCGGTCCTTTCTGTAGAATTGGAGTATGACCCGCTACCGTCTCGTTCCGGCGCCTGAACACGTCGCTGGACTTGAAGAGCACTGCGGGCATGCGCGGTTTGTGTGGAACCTTGCCGTGGAACAGCAGTCCTGGTGGACACCCTACCGGGGTAAAACGCCGAACCATCTGGAACGGTGCCGGCAGCTGACCGAAGCGCGGGCCGAGTTCGACTGGCTTCGGGCCGGATCCCAGACCGTGCAACAGCAGGCCCTGCGGGACTTCGACCAGGCCATACGAAACTTTTCGGTGGTTCGCATCGGCGACCTGGATTTCGGAAACGCGGCCGGTCCGAAGGTTTCCAGGTCGTGGGGAGAAACGCCCGGGTCGAGAAGCTGAACCGGCGCTGGTACTACTGCTGGGTGCCGAAAGTCGGCTGGGTGACGTTCCGTGTGTCCCGGCCGGTCCCGGCCTTCAGGTCCTACCGGATCACCCTGGATCGCGCCGGCCGCTGGCACGTCGCGTTCGCGGCGGTCCCCGAGCCGATCGACGCGCCCGGTACCGGCACCGTCGTCGGCGTCGACCGGGGTGTGAAGGTCTCGGCCGCCCTGTCGACCGGTGAGCTTCTGCACTGCCCGGGGCTGCGACCCGGCGAGGCCGCACGGCTGCAACGCCAGCTCGCCAGGGCCAGGCGGGGCGGTAACCGGCGCGCCCGGGTGCAACTCCGGATCGCCCGGGTGAAAACGCGGGAAGCCGACCGGCGGAAGGACTGGATCGAAAAAACCTCCACCGGCCTGGCACGGCGGTACGATCTGATCCGTGTCGAGGATATAAACATCCTGGGTATGACCCGGTCGGCCCGGGGCACCGTGGAGATGCCGGGCCACAACGTCCGGCAGAAAGCCGGGCTGAACCGGTCGATCCTCGGCTCCGGCTGGGGATCTCTGGTCCACCGTCTCGACCAGAAAGCCCCCGGCCGGGTCGAAAAGATCCCGGCCGCCTACACGTCTCAGCGTTGCTCGGCCTGTGGGCATACGGCGTCTGGGAACCGCGAGAGCCAAGCGGTATTCCGGTGCGCTGCCTGCGGGCACACGGCCAACGCGGACGTCAACGCAGCAGTGAACATCGCCGCAGGACGTGCGGTGACCGCGCGGGGAGGCACGGCGTCGGCCGTGCCCGTGAACCGTGAACCTCAACACTGCGCACCCCCTTCTGGTGGATGTGTAGGAGTTGGAATCCCTCGCCTTCAGGCGGGGGAGGACGTCAACGCGTGAACCCCTCGTGGAATGTCCAGGTGTCCGGAGGGACGGGTGTCCGGATCCGGGGCGCGGAACCGTTCGGCGACGCCCCCGTCGACGGTAGGCCAGGAGCCCACGAGCCAGGCAGGGCCGATCGTCGTCCGTCGGCCGGGCTGTCCGGCACGGCGCCCACCGTCCGGACGGTGCCGGACGGCGCGGGGAGCGGTCAGGCGGCCTTGGCGGCGCGGAAGCCCCGGTCGAGGTCGGCCAGGATGTCGTCGATGCCCTCGATGCCGACCGACAGCCGCACGAGGTCCGCGCTGACCCCGCTGTCCGCCTGCTCGGCGGCGGTGAGCTGGGCGTGGGTCGTCGAGGCCGGGTGGATGGCCAACGAGCGGACGTCGCCGACATTGGCCAGATGGCTGTGCAGCTCCAGCCCCTCGATGAAGGCCCGCCCGGCCGCGGCGCCACCGTCGATGCCGAACGCGAGCACCGCCCCGGCACCGCGAGGCAGGTAATGGCGAGCCGCCGCGTGCCACGGGCTGGACGCCAGCCCCGGATAGGCGACCCAGCCGACCTGGGGATGCGCGGCGAGCCAGGTGGCGACCCGGTCGGCGTTCGCGCTGTGCCGCTCCATCCGCAGCGACAGCGTCTCCAGGCCCTGCAGCAGCAGGAACGCGTTCGTCGGCGACAGGGCCGGCCCCAGGTCGCGCAGCAGCCGGGCGCGGGCCCGCACGATGTACGCGGCCTCGCCGAACTCCTCCTGGAAGACCACGCCGTGATAGGCGGGGTCGGGGGTGACGAGGCGGGGATGGCGCCCGGCGGACCAGTCGAACCGCCCGCCGTCGACGATGATCCCGCCGATCGACGTCCCGTGGCCGCCGATGAACTTCGTCGCCGAGTGCACCACGATGTCCGCGCCGTGCTCCAGCGGACGGTTGAGGAACGGGGACGCGAGGGTGTTGTCGACGATCAGCGGTACCCCGGCGTCGTGGCCGACCCGGGCGATGCCCGCGGTGTCCAGGACGTTGCCCCGCGGGTTGCCGATCGTCTCGCCGTAGAGCGCCACCGTGGTCGGCCGGATCGCGGCGCGCCACGCGTCGAGGTCGTCCGCGTCGTCCACGAAGGTCGTCTGGACACCGAGCTCGGCGAGAGTGTGCCGCAACAGGGCGTAGGTGCCGCCGTAGAGCGAGGTCGAGGACACGATGTGGCTGCCGGCCCCGCCGAGGTTGAGCAGGGCCAGGGTGATCGCCGCCTGGCCGCTTGCCGTCGCCAGCGCCCCCACTGCGCCCTCCAGGTCGGCGACGCGGCGCTCGAGGGCGTCCTGGGTCGGGTTGACCACCCGGGTGTAGGTGAACCCGACCTCGGCCAGCGAGAACAGGTCGGCCGCGTGCTGGGTGTCGTCGAAGACGAACGACGTCGTCTGGTAGATCGGCACGGCGCGGGCGCCGGTGGCCGGATCCGGCGCCGCGCCGGCGTGCACCTGTCGGGTCTCGAAACTCCAACCGGTCTGGGGTGCGGTCACGACGGTCCTCTCGCTGTGACGTCGGCGTAGTAGCGGCGGGCCACCTCCGGATGGCTGCGCAACCAGCTCTTGAGGGTGTTCACGCCATGCTGGGCGAAGATCGGGTTGTCCGGGTCGGGCGGAGGCGCGTCGCCGATCTCGCGGACGAGCTCGTCGGGCAGGGGTACGGGTTCGAGGGTGGCCGACAGCCGCGGCCCGAAAAAGTACGCCACGGACATCCGCTCGTGTCCCGCCGGCGGGCTCACGACCCGGTGCGTCGTCGCGCGGTAGTAGCCGCGGGTGGCCAGCTCGAACATCTCCCCGATGTTGACGACGAAGGTGCCCGGACGCGGCGCCGCGTCGATCCAGCCGGCACCGTCCGGGCCGGCGACCTGCAGGCCCGCCGGGCCCGGACGGCCCGATCCGCCCGCGTGGTCGGACCCGCCGGTGTGGTCCGGTCCGCCGGTGTGGTCCGGTCCGGCGGTGGGCAGCGGGCGCACGTCGTCCTGCAGCACGAACGTGACGAAGCCGCCGTCCTTGTGGGCGCCGACGCCCTGGTCGCGGCCGGCGGCGTGGCCGGGCGGCGGGGCCTGGTAGCGGATCAGCTTGAGGTGCGAGCGGGGCTCGTCGGCGAAGGTGCGGTCGAGCTCGTCCGGGGGCAGGCCGAGCGACTCCGCGAACGCGCGGACCAGGACCCGCGACAGCCGCCCGAGCCGGGCCATGTAGGCCAGGACGACCGGGCGCAGGTCGGGCACCTGCTCGGGCCACTGGTTCGGACCGTCCAGACGCAGGTAGGCGGGGTCGTCCGGGCCGAGCACCCGGGCGGGCCGCTCGTCGGAGATGTCGATCTGTTCACGGAGGTCCGCACGGCCGCGGGTGATCTCGTGGCCGAGGCGGGTGTAGCCGCGGAAGTGCGGCGAGTGGATGTTCTCGATCGCCAGCTTCGCCGCGTCGGGCAGGTGGAAGAAGCGGCGGCTCACCTCCAGCACGGCGGCGGTGTCCGCCGCGGGGATGCCGTGCCCGGTCAGGTAGAAGAACCCGGGGCCGTGACAGGCACGGCGCAGCGCGGCGACGAACCGGCCGCCCTCGGCGGTGCCGGCCAGGAACGGGCCGATGTCCAACGTCGGCAGCGCCTGCGGAGCCATACCGTCACTGTGCCAGGCCGTGACCGGCCGCGGGCGGCGCCGCGACGAACAGGGCCCCGGCGGATGCGGTCACGTCCGTCGGGGCCTTCCCGGCCGCCGGCGGGCGGGGCTAGGGCTTGCGGGCGACGGCGCCGTAGATGCTCACCTGTGCGTCGGTCAGCTCCGCCGGCGCGACGATCCTCGCGTGGGCGGCGGGGGAGTCGCCGACCTCCTCGCCGGACGGCAGGGCGTCGCGCGGGTCGGCCAGGTCGGGGCGCCAGCGGTGCACGACCCGCAGACCGGGCTCGACGATCTCCAGACCCGCGAAGAACCGCTCGACCTCGGCGCGGGTGCGCAGGTGCATCGACATGCCGCGGGAGAGGTAGGTGCGCTCGACGTCGCGCATCGCCGGGTCGAAGTCCGGCGTCAGGTGGGTCAGCGAGACGTAGCTGCCCGACGGCAGCAGGTCGACCAGCCGGCTCATGATCCCGTACGGGTCGTCGGTGTTCGGGATGAAGTGGAAGATGGCGATCACCGACAGGGCGATCGGTTCGGTCAGGTCCAGCGTCTCGTGGAGCTGGCTGGCCTGCAGGATGCGGCTGGTGTCGCGAAGGTCGGCGTCGATGTAGGCGGTGCGCCCCTCGCGGGTGCCGGTGAGCAGGGCCCGTGCGTGGGTCAGCACGATCGGGTCGTTGTCCGTGTAGACGACGCGGGCGCCCGGCGTGATGCTCTGCGCGACCTCGTGCAGGTTCGGCGAGGTGGGAATGCCCGTGCCGATGTCGAGGAACTGCCGGATGCCGGCCTCGGCCGCCAGGTAGCGGGTGGACCGGTTCATGAACATCCGGTTCTGCCGGACGACGTTGCGCGAGTTCGGGAAGACCTTGATGACCTGGTCGCCGGTCTCCCGGTCGGCCGGGAAGTTGTCCTTGCCGCCGAGGAAGTAGTCGTACATCCGGGCCGGGTGCGGAACGTCGACCTGGAGGTCGATGCCGGCGGCGGATCCCTCCCGAGTGCTGTCGATCTCCTGCGGTTCCGCTTCGGTCATCGCGGCTGCCCCTCTTGTTCGTACCGTGGGGGTGGTCGGCGTGATCCCGCGCGCCACTTCACGCGCGACAAACCGCCTCGGACCCACCATAGTGGGTGACGTCGGACCCGCGATGCGCCGTCGACCGGTTCCGTTCCGTCGCGGGCGGCGGCCTGGCCGCCGTCAGCCAGCCAGCATCGCCGCGATCCGGGTGCCCGCCGATCCGCACAGGTCCGACACCGGGATCCACCGGTGGTCGGTGACCTCGTCGAGACGCAGGTCCACGGTGCCGGGGCCGGAGGACCGCGCGATCTGGAATGCGAACCGGAAATCGTAGTGGGTGTGTTCCGGTTCGGCGTTCGCGGGATTCTCGGGAATCACGTGGACGTCGATGTCCATCGGGAGATCGCGCAGCGGCCGGACCGCGGAGGGCCGGACGCCGGTCTCCTCGGCGAGCTCCCGCAGCGCGGCCGCCACCAGGGTGGCATCGCCCCCCTCGACGTGGCCGCCCGGGAACAGCCAGCGGTCGAGGACCCGGTGGCGGACCTGCAGAACCCGGTAGGTCGTGTCGACGGCGACGGCGCCGCAGGTCACATGGCCGGGCAGGGTGGTGCGGGCGGTCACCGGCGCGGCCGTGGCGGCGAGCTCGAGCAGCGGGGCGAGACCGTCGGCCTCGGTGGGATAGGCGACCAGATAGTCCCGGACCAGGGAGATCACCCGATCGTTCAATCTCTTTTCCTCATTCTTCGTGGAAACGCGTCGCGGGGTGCCGCCGCCGGCATGGCGGCCGGGAATTGCCGGCGTCTCATGATGGCATGACCGGCGGCATTGTCCGGCCGCCTCGACGCGGCGGGCCCGGCGACGGCGTGCGGCGGGCCCGCGATGGGACGCGGCGGGCCGGCGATGGGGCCTGGTGGGTCGGGTGCAGGGCGCGGTGGGGCGAAACCCGGGCGCGATGAGGCGGGGACGGGGGGTGGTGGGGCGGGATGGTCGGTCAGTCAGCCGGTTGGGTCGGCGAGGGCACGCGCGGCGAGCTCGGCGTAGAGGGCGGCACCGTCGGGCAGGACGCCCTCGTCGAACCGGGCTCGCGCGCTGTGGTTGAACGGCGCGGTGCGCGGGTCGGCGTCACGCATGGCCGCGCCGAGCGCGACGAGGCTGCCGGGCACCTGGGCGAGCACCCGGGAGAAGTCCTCCGAGCAGGCCAGCGGATGGTCGAGTGTCGTGTAGCGGCGTTCACCGAACGTCTCGGCGACGGCGCGGGCGGCGAGCGCGGTCGTCCCGGCGTCGTTGACCGTCGCCGGCCGCTCGGGCGCGAACTCGACGTCGACCTCGACGCCGTGCCCGTCGGCGATCCCGCGCAGCAGCCGGCGTGCGGCGCGCTCGACCAGCTCGGCGGTGCCGGCCGAGAAGGTCCGCACGGTGGCCTCGAAGATGGCCTCGTCGGGGATGACGGTGCGCCGGGTCCCCGCCCGCAGCACCCCCACGGTGATCACGACCGGGTCGAACACGTCGAACTGGCGGGTCACCATCGTCTGCAGTCCGAGGACCATCTCGGCGGCGGCGGTGACGGGATCGCTCGCCCGGTGCGGCATGGACCCGTGCCCGCCCTCCCCGCGCACGGTGACCCGCAGCATCGCCGACGCCGAGGTGATCGCGCCCGCCCGGCCGCAGAACTGGCCGCCCGGCAGCGCGGCGGAGAACACATGCAGCCCGAAGGCGGCGGACACCCGCCGGCCGGAGGCGTCCAGCACGCCCTCGTCGATCATGCGCTGCGCGCCCTCCCAGCCCTCCTCCCCGGGCTGGAACATGAACACGACGTCCCCGGGCAGCGCCGCGCGGCGGGCGCACAGCAGGTGCGCCGCGCCGACCAGCATCGCCGTGTGCAGGTCGTGGCCGCAGGCGTGCATCACCCCGTCGACGGTCGACGCGTCGGGCAGTCCCGTGTGCTCCCACACCGGCAGGGCGTCCATGTCGCCGCGCAGCAGCACGGACGGCGCCGCCCCGCCGCCGGCGGCTCCCGCCCCGCGCGGCGCGCCACCGCGCAGGACGGCGGTCACCGAGGTCGCGGAGCGACCGAGGGTGATCTCCAGGGGGAGGCCGTCGAGCGCGGCGAGCACCTTCTCCTGCGTGCGGGGCAGATCGAGGCCGATCTCTGGCTCGCGGTGCAGGCGGCGACGCAGGGAGACCAGGTCGTCCGCCATCGACCGCGCGTCCTGGAGCACGGACATGCGTGACCGTCCCTTCCGGAGACACCGCAACGAGGAGCCGGGGCCTCGACCCGCGCGGGTCGGCCCGCGCAGGTTGGTCTCCGCAGGTTGGTCTCCGCAGGACAGTGTGCGCATGTCCGGGCGGCGGGCGGCGGCGCGGGCGGTCTACACCGGCGGGTCCTCGGCCGGCACGGCCTGGCCGGACGGCACTGCCTGGCCGGACCGTGTCACCTTGACGGGTGGTGTCACCTGCCCGGACCGTGTCACCTGGCCGGACCGTGCCGCCTGGACGTGCGGTGTCACCTGGCCGGACCGTGCAGCCTGGACGTGCGGTGCCGCCTGGACGTGCGGTGTCGCCTGGACGTGCGGTGTCGCCTGGACGTGCGGTGTCGCCTGGACGTGCGGGGCGCCCCGGTGCCCGCGCTGGGGCGGGAGCTCGGCGGCGACGGACGATGCCGTCCCGGCGCCTACGGGCGCGGGTGCGGGGACGGGCGCGGCGACGGGCGCGGCGGCCGCGGCGTCGGTGCCGCCCGGCACGCCGGCGGCGCGCAGCAGCAGGGATCCCACGACGGCGACGGCGAGGTTGAGCGCGAGCGCGGTCACGGCGATGTAGCCGGCCCGGCCGAGGCCGGGAACGGTCGCCAGCGCCCCGCCGAAGTGCCGGGCGAGCGTGCTGTGCTGCGCGTACGCCTGCGCGGTGCCGTAGGCCATGCCCACCACCCAGCCGGCGAGCAGGGCCCGGCGGTGCAGGCGGGGCCGCCACAGCCCGAGCACGACCGCCGGGAACGTCTGCAGGATCCACACCCCGCCGAGCAGCTGCAGATTGATCGAGTTCTGCGTGTCCAGGCACAGGACGAACACCAGCGCGCCGGCCTTGACCAGCAGCGAGGCGACCTTGGAGACGGCGGCCTCGCGCGCCGGCGTCGCGTCCGGTCGCAGGTGCCCGACGTAGATGGTGCGGGTGAACAGGTTCGCCGCCGCGATCGACATGATCGCCGCCGGGACCAGCGCGCCGACGGCGACCGCCGCGAACGCGACCCCGGCGAACCAGGCCGGGAACTCGTGGTCGAACAGCAGCGGGACGGCGAGACGCGGGTTCGTGGTGTGCACGCCGGCCGCGATCGCCACGTAGCCGAGCAGGGCGATCAGGGCGAGCAGCACCGTGTAGAGCGGCAGGACTGCGGTGTTGCGCCGGATGACGTCGCGGGACCGGGTCGAGAGCACCCCGGTGATCGCGTGCGGGTACAGGAACAGGGCCATCGCCGAACCGAGCGCGAGGGTGGCGTAGGCGAGGACGTCCTTCGGGCCGGGGATGAACACGGCGCTCGGGTGCTTCCCGGCCGCCGCCGCGGCGGCGTTCGCGGCGTCGAACTTGTGCTCGGCGGCGTCGAAGACCGCCCCGAAACCGCCGAGGCGGTGCGGGATCACCACGATCGCGACGGCGACCACCAGGTAGATCAGCAGGTCCTTGGCGAACGCGAGCAGCGCCGGGGCGCGCAGACCCGCGGTGTAGGTGCAGGCGGCGAGCACGGCGAAGGCGACGATGACCGGCAGGTCGCGCACGACGGGGTTGGCGCTGCGGGTGCCGACCCCCATCACCTCCAGCACCGCCTGCATGCCGACGAGCTGCAGGGCGATGTAGGGCATGGTCGCCACGATGCCGGTGACGGCGACCGCCAGGGCGAGGCTGCGCGAGCCGTAGCGGCCCTGCACCAGGTCCGCGGGCGTGACGTAGCCGTGGCGGTGCGACAGCGTCCACACCCGGGGCATGAGGACGAACACCAGCGGCCACACCATCGTGGTGTAGGCGACGGCGTACCAGCCGGAGACCGCGCCCGCCGCGTACATCGCTCCCGGCACCGCGATGAAGGTGTACGCGGTGAAGATGTCGCCGCCGATGAGGAACCAGGCGACGAAGCCGCCGAAGGTCCGCCCGCCGAGACCCCATTCGTCCAGGCTGGCGAGCGACCGCCCGCCGACGCGCCGCCAGCGGGTCGCGGCGAAACCGAGCAGCGCGACCGCGGCGAGCAGCACGGCGAACACCGTGAACTGCACCCCGTGGAACGACGACCCCGCGCCGTTCACCGCGCGCTCCGATGGGCGTCACGGCCGGCGGGGCCGTCCGCCCCTGCCGCCCCTGCCGCGCCGGCCGTCCCGGCCGCGGTGGACGGGGCGGCGAACCGGGCCAGCAGCCAGACGCTCGCGGCCATGCCGAGTGCCCCGATGACCAGCCACATCAGCGAGTACCAGTAGAAGAACGGCACGCCTCCCACCCGAGGCTCGCGCCGCGTGTAGGTGCCGACCAGCAGCATGGCGAGGATCTGCGTGCCGAGCACGACCGCGACCGCGGCCCGCGCGGCCAGCGCCGCCCGCCGGCCTGGCACGCCACGGCCGTCCCGGCGGTGGGAACCGGGAGGCCGGCGCGGCGGGCCGGCCCGGTCGGCGTCACGGTCGCGGTCCTGCGGCATCCGGCGTCACTCCCGATGTTGATGTGCTGAGCGTGTTCGGCTCGTCACATTAACGGTGGGGAGTGGCGCGTCACTGGTAGTGACCCGAGCCCGGAGTGTGGGCCGACCGGTGGCCCGTCGCATCCGGCAGACGCCATCCGGCAGACGCCATCCGGCAGACGCCGTCCGCCAGACCCCGTGGGCCGGGGGCGTCGGCGGGGGTCGTCGACCGTGGGCCGGGCCTCGCGGGACCGCCCGCCCGCTCAGCCTGAGCTGGCCGCGCTGGTGGCGGCGACCGCCGCCGCGCTGGCGGCCGCGGCCTGCGCCTCGCTGATCACCTTCTTGACGATCGGCGCGATCGGCGTCTGCTCGGTCGCGTCCTGGATGCGGGCGCGGGCGTGCCGCCGCTCGCCGCGTTGCGGGGCGACGACCTCCAGCAGCCGCGACGGACCGGACAGGGCAAGCACGGTCGCGGTGCGCGCGTCGAGCGGGTCGTCGCCGGCCGCCGCGGCGCGCATCCGGCCCACGACCTCGTCGCGGACCTTCGGCCGCAGCACCGGATGGCGGGTCACCCGCACGACCAGCACCCGGTCGCGGCGCCGCCCGAGTACCCCGTCGTCCACCAGCGCGTCGACGACCCGTGACCACACCCCACCGACCGCCCGGTCCAGTCGGCGCAGCTGATCGGCCGCCCGCCGCCCGCGCAGGGTCCCGAGCAGCCGGTGGACGTCGGCGAGCAGCGGTTCCTCGGCGAGCAGCGGGTGCGTGCCCGGCCCGCCCACCGGTGCGAGCCGCTTCCCGTCCTCCGCGACCAGCCCGGCGAGGCCGAGCTCGGCGACGAGCGCACCGGACAGCCCGACCCGCAGCGGTTCCCGGGAGGAGTTCACCGGCGTCCCGCCCTCCGGGTCGAGCGCGAGCAGCAGAAGTTCCTCGGCGAGCAGCATGCCCGTGTCTCCTCACGTCGACCCATCGGCGGCCGTGGCGACCTCCCCGGGCCGAGGATCATGCCCTCCGGCGCGCCCCCGCAACCCCATGGTCGCCCTGCCGACATCCGCACCGGCGCCGCGCGCGGACTAGACCGCGGGTCGAGTTGTGATCTCTCGGGCCGCCTTCGTGTGGACGCATCCGCCCGCTGCCCGCCGCCGTCCTACGGCGCCCCGACACCATCCGTTCATGATCAACCCCGGTGTGGGTGGCGACCTGGAACGCCGAGGAGGCGGGGGACTTCCCGTGGAGGGGGAGTGGCCGCCGGGGAAGGCGGCGTGATGCCAGTTTCCTGGTGTGTCGTGTCCGGTTTGTCCCTAGGTTTCTGGCAGAGAACGCCGTGATGATGTCAGAACGCTGTCACCGGCCGCCGCCGCGGGCCGCCGCCGCGAACGGCCTCGGACCGCTGACGCGACAGGCCGACACAACGATCGCAACCCGACGCGCGGGCTAGAGCCAGCCGGCGTCCTCGGCGGCACGCAGGGCCTCCAGGCGGTTGCGGGTGCCCGTCTTGGCGATCACGGACGACAGGTAGTTGCGCACGGTGCCCTCGGACAGGAACAGCCTTCCGGCGATGTCCGAGACGGTCGCGCCGTCCCGGGCGGCGACGAGGACGTCGCGCTCGCGGCCGGTGAGGGGACTGGCGCCGCCGGCCAGCGTCGCGGCGGCGAGCGTCGGATCGACGACGCGTTCACCCCGCGCGACCCTTCGGATCGCGTCGGCCAGCGCCTCGGCCGGCGCGTCCTTCACGACGAAGCCGAGCGCGCCCGCCTCCATCGCGCGGCGCAGGTAACCGGTCCGGCCGAACGTCGTCACGATGAGCACCTGGGTCGTCAGCGCGGTGGCACGAACGGCCGCGGCGGCCGCGAGCCCGTCGATGCCGGGCATCTCGACATCCATCAGGACGACGTCCGGGCGCAGTGCGACCACCCGGGGGACGACCTCGTCACCTCGGCCGACCTGCCCGACGACCTCGATGTCGTCCTCCAGCGACAGCAACGCGGCGAGCGCGCCGCGGACGAGATGCTGGTCGTCGGCCAGCAGCACCGTGATCATCGGGAAGGTCCGCTGGCACCGCCGACCGCGGCCTGGGCTGTGTTCGCGGGTAGGGCGGGAGCCGGGGCAACGCCCGGAGCCACCACCGGGGAGACGGCCGGAAGAGTGGCCTCCTGGTCAGAGGGGACAACGACGCGCAGCCGGAATCCGGGGGACGCGGCGGACGGGCTGGCGGGGCCGGTCTCCAGCCGGCCGCCGGCCGCCGCGACCCGCTCGGCCAGGCCGCGCAGCCCCGCACCGCCGGGCGAGCCGGCGACCGCACCGGCGGCGCCACTTCAACGCGACTGAACCCGACTTCGCGCTGGAGATCTGCAACGCCTTCACTGAACTGTGGGACGCCTGTCCGCAACGGCCGGTCATCCACAATCTGCCGGCGACGGTCGAGATCTCCACACCGAAC